>CAJXNF010000266.1 GCA_913056375.1 uncultured Pseudomonadota bacterium
GACACAAAATGAAGTGCATACACACCGCCTAGAAAGGGCAAACACATGATCACTCCCCTGATCAAGTGAATGCGGATGATCTTGGTTTTAAAACCACTCCACCCGCTGCGCCAGTAGATCCAAGCCCCCATTGCCAAGGTGTTCATTGCTAACCATGGAGCGATGAGACTAAATGGCTCCAAATCCAATCGCAGCAATTTGATCAAAGCACCCAGTATCGCAAAGCAGATGAATCCACTGAGCCCAACCCAAAGAGGTGGTAATGTCATTGTCCGAAAGGAGATTGAAGAGATCACAAGTTCCTGTGGATACGGAAGATCAAATCTGGGATGTCAACTTTTGGGGAAAATGGAGACTGATCATTTCTGAAAATGAAGGGTTTGGCAAAAAATTATTGAACTAACGCAAAATATTGACAAAATCGATACACAAAGCAATCTATTGATTAGAATTTATAATAAAATATCAATAGTTTATATTCTTAGAAAATTTAGTTAGTCGTCATGACTCCTTCTTCGATCAAAAACTTTGAGTGAAGGGATCCAGCAGTAACCAACATGGATCAAGCACCAGTGTCCTCTCCTGATCAAGCTTCAGCATCCAAAGAAACTCTTCAGGAGTTGATGGAGAAGGAAGCCAAGACCGAGCGCCAGTTGGCAGGCCCATGGCGTTGGCTCAGCGCCGGGCTCGGGGCAGTGATGGTGATTATCTATTTTTACGGGGCAGGCTATCAGGCTCTGGGGACTCAATATCACTTGGGAGTCTACGTCTTAATTACCTGTGTCTTGGTGTTTCTGCTCTACCCTGCTGGTGGCCGCTTTGCCCACGTGAGTATGTCCATTGGTGCTTCCCTGCTCCTCGCCATCCTCTCTTCTGGCCTGCTGATCTTTCCTGACTTCACAGCACTCTATCAGCAGTGGGGCTATTTCCTTGAGTCATGGGGCTATGATGGTGTTTTCTTTGCGCTAGAAAACCATCTTGAAGATCTTTGGTACACAGGATTACTGACCGTTGTTTTCGCTGTTCCGCTGATCTGGATTGATCAAATCCTGCTCCGTTATCGTCAACAATTGCCCAGTCTGAGTGATCATATTCTTGGAGCTGGAATCGCTGTGACGGTTCTGTACTGGATCAGTCAGTTTGAGGCTTTGAACTACCGAGCAGGTGCAGAAAACGAAATTGACATGCTGACGAGTATCATTGGGCTGATGATTACTCTGGAAATTTGTCGAAGAGTGCTTGGCTGGTCGATCACCTTAATTGGGATCGCCATGATCTGCTTTGGCCTGTTTGGCCCCTACCTCCCTGATCTTCTGGCCCATCGTGGATTTCGCTTCGAGCGGTTAGCCACCTCGCTCTTTCTGACAACAAACGGTGTTTTTGGGGTAATGGCCAGTGTCTTGGCTACCTACGTGATCCTATTCATTTTTTTTGGTGCTTTCCTGCAAAAATCTGGAGCTGGGCGTTTCTTCATTGACCTACCCTTGTCAATCGCAGGTCGTAGTCCAGGTGGACCTGCCAAAGTCGCTGTCCTCTCCTCCGCTTTGTTTGGTTCTGTCTCAGGTTCTGCGATAGCCAACACTGTTTCAACAGGATCATTCACGATTCCTCTGATGAAACGCGTTGGGTTCAAACCTCATGTTGCCGGGGCAATCGAGCCTGCAGCGTCAATTGGTGGCATGTTCCTACCTCCAATCATGGGAGCGGGTGGTTTCTTGATGTCAGAACTGACTGGGATTCCTTACGCCAAGATCATGCTGCTATCGGTCGGACCTGCCTTGCTCTACTTCCTATCCGTCTTGGTGATGGTCCATTTTGAAGCCAAACGCCTCGGTCTGGGCGGTCTGGATCAAAGCGAAGAGATTCCTTCTTGGCAACAAGTCTTGCGTGACGGCTGGTATTTCTCTTTGCCACTGGTCGTCATCACGGTACTGATGCTCTTTGGCCGATCACCCGGGAATGCTGCCTTTTGGGCCACCTTAACCTGCATTGTGATTAGTTGGTTCAAGCCAGAAACGAGGATGGGACCAAAAGAAATCTGGGAGGCCATCCAAACGGGAGCCCGCAATACCCTGGTGATTGGAGCGACGATTGGTGTGATCGGTGTGATTGTCGGTACGATTTCCTTGACAGGCATGGGGCTGAAATTTTCAGACCTGGTCATCTCCATGGCAGGTGACAGTCTGCTGATGGCTGTGATTCTGATTGCGCTCGCATCTTTGGTTTTGGGAATGGGGGTACCCGTCACTGCAGCCTACCTGATTGTAGCTGTCCTTGCTGTGCCTGCATTAGGTGAGTATGGGGTATCCATCATTGCAGCTCACATGATTGTCTATTGGCTATCTCAGGATTCGAACATCACTCCCCCGGTCTGTGTAGCCGCTTATGCTGGGGCTGCTATTGCTGGAGCTGATCCCTGGAAAACCGGTTGGACATCCTTCAAGTTTGCCAAATTACTCTATGTAATGCCCCTAATGTTTGCTTATGTCCCTGGAATCCTGCTGGAAGGCTCTGGCCTCGAAATCTTTACCGCCTTCCTCTCAGCATTATTGGGAACCCTGCTCTTTGGTGCTTTTGCAATGGGCTATCTCCGCCGAGGTACTCTAATCCACGAATGGATCTTACTCGGCATCGGAACAATCCTGCTCTACTGGCCAACTTTTGAAACTGACTTGGCCGGGCTAGTCGTCGCAGTTTTTGTGTGGTGGCTGCAACGAGATGTAAATACTTCATCGAGGACTCCATCCACAGATCGTTTAGCGTAATTTTTTAGCGAGGACTTAGGAAGTCACCTCGCTCTATGATGGTTTGTCTTGGCAAACCAGAGGCGCACTTCGTCAGTGCCCAACCCATCAACATCCCTCAAAGGAGGAACCATGTTCGTTTCCCGAACAAAACGAAGGCTGATGACCCTGCTGTCGGTAACACTGGGTTTCATGTTGTTGATTACAACCCCTGCGATCGCTCAAAAAAAGTTTCTAGCCTTTTCCGGTGGACCGGACGGTGGAACTTTTCAGTATTTTTCAAATGGGATCTCTGTCTATCTTTCCAAAGGAATGGATGGCTACGAAGTCTCCAATATGGCCTCTGCAGGTTCGGTAGAGAACCTTCGCCGCTTGAACAGCCGAGATGCTGACTTTGGCATCACCTACTCAGGTGATTTGTACCTGGGACGTAATGGTCGTTTGACCAATGACACTCGGCAGTATCGCAATGTGCATGTTGTCTCCTATCTCTACGGAGCACCTGCTCACTTGATCGTCTTGGATGGATCTGGGATCAACAGTGTTGCCGATTTAGTGGGAAAGAAAGTAGCTGTTGGAGCTGCTGGTTCTGGGGCAGCTGCTTCTGCGCAGCGTTACTTTGAAAGCATGGAGGTCTGGGATAAATTCGAGCCTCAATATATCGGCTATACTCAAGGAGCTTCCGCATTGGGTGACCGTCAAATTGATGCCCTTTGGGTTTTTGCAGGATACCCCAACGCTTCTGTAATTCAGGCGGCCTCAGCCAACAAGATCAAATTGTTGCAAGTCTATGCAGAGGCGGAGAAGACAGGGAAGCTTTTCAAAGATTATCCTTTCTATTCAAAGGTGGTGATCCCAGCTGGAACTTACCAAGGGGTGGATTACGATGTTGTGTCGATTCAAGACTCTGCCTTATGGACAGCCGGACGCCATGTGCCAGAAGAGATCGTCCAGAAAGCCGCGGAGATGATTTACGATCCTAGCGGGCTCAAATACCTCGTCAGTGTGAAATCCACAGCCAAAGCGATGAGCATTGACTCTGGCCTGACTGGAATTGTGACTCCTGTCCATCAGGGTGCTCAAAAATTCTGGACAGCCAAAGGCAAGACTCTGTCAGCTGAGCAGAGTAGATAGAGTAACTTAGAATCTTTGAGGCTAGATAAATAGGGCGAGCAATCTCCTACGAATGCATCGCCCTATTACTAATTTCCAATGAACGAATCGGACTATTTACAAAACGAGGGTGGACAAAAAAAAAAAATCAACGAAAATGATTGTTTGCGTCAAAAAAATTAGAAAATTCCTGATTGAGCTTACCGGAAAACTGAATCCAGAATTTTCTTGAATTTTTTTTAGGCCTTCACGCATCAGGTTTCAATTATCGAAATGATCCTGAACGTTGTTGTGCCTCGAATCGATCACAAGCTGACGGTCTGCTTGTGCAAAAGATTTCTTACTTCCTCTCAAACTTTGAGATTATCTTCTGCTTTGAAGAAGCAGAATGAACTGAGCTTTAACTTAATCCAAAGGGTCCTATGAAAATGAGTAAACTCATTCGTCAAGCATTGCCACTCTTCGCCACAATTCTTCTACTGTCGCTACCTTACCAAGCTTGGGCAGATAACAAAGATTACGTTCTGAACACAGCTTCCACGGGGGGGACTTATCACCCTGTGGGAACAGCGATCGCCACCCTCTCTAAAGTAAAGTTACTCCCCAAAGAAAAATTTAGCCTAACCGCAGTCAACTCTGCTGGTTCTGGTGCCAACGTTCAGGCCATGGGAGCTGGGACTGCAGACTTTGCAATTCTGCAAGGCCTTTTTGGATCATATGCAGCCACAGGTACGGGCCCAATTTCCGCGCCACAGAAAAACCTTCGCTCCATCACAATGCTCTGGCAAAACGTTGAGCAGTTTGTTGTTGCAAACTCGGCTGTCAAATCAGGCACAGTCTCCGACTTAATGGCTTTGAAAGGTTCAAAAGCAGGAATGGGAGCAAAGAACTCAGGAACATTAGGCTCTAACAAAGTGCTTCTATCAGGAATGGGTATTGACATCGAAAAGGACTTTTCGCTGATGTACGGTGGCTATGGTCCAACAGCAGACGCACTAGCAA
>CAJXNF010000267.1 GCA_913056375.1 uncultured Pseudomonadota bacterium
AGTGGTACGTCGAATATTGGTTTGGTCGCCTCGGGATATTCGAACGCTCCGATTATGGAGTCATATATGGATGCGATGCCAATTGAATTCAGTCATCCAATATTGCCTTCAAGTGTAGATCCAAATAATTTTGAACTGGAACTCAATACAGGTAGAAAAGTCAACCCTTTGTATGCTGCGCTGAATCCAAACTATGAATTCAACGAGAGGCAGACCGTTGTCGTGACTGGTTACTTTGGTAATCGATTAGGCAGTGACACTGTTGGAGCAGAATATCCAGTTAAATTAACGATTGTTGAATCCAGTAACCCCCTGAAGCTTGTGACGCCGGCTGGGTTGTTTGAAGCAACGGGCCTCTCGAAAGAAAGCAATAACCCATACGACACCTACAACGGGCCCACGCTCGTGGGAGCGAAGCTGAGCAAGTTAAGCCTGGCGGGTGACTACGCTCCAGATGGTTTTGATAACGCCGTCAAGAATCATGGTGTTGAGTATTATGGAAATAACAAAAAATTCTATCGGCTGCGTTTGTTCACTTCGGGTGGCTTCTCGCCTGATGGTGTGAGTGGATTCCTGCCAGACCAGTTCAGTCAATACTTCCAGATCAACGCAAAGAAAGCTGATGGGTCTCTGCAAAAAATATCTTCGGCGAACAAGAGGTATGAGGTGAATGGGGGGACCGTTAAAGTTCTTGGGATTGCAGACCTCGGCCAGGGGAAAGACGTCGAAAGCGATTACTTGTATTCAGAGGATCATGACAATCAATTTGACATCATCATTAAGGCCTCCAGTCGGAAAGCTGCTGCGTCATTGAAGAACGTCATCCTGCCGGACCCTCGCCTTGGAACCCACAGTCCGATTTATAACCCTGGCGGCCCTGGATCAAGCTCTGATCGTTCCACGACGTTTACAGAACCCAATGGAGGGCAGGTTATATCGATTGAGAATGCCGTCAAAGCTTCCAACACAGTCAGCTGGGCTAGTCAGAATCTTGAAGATTATGATTCCTCGGATCTTTTCGCTGTCGCTTTCAGGCTTCGTGATCCCATCAGTGGTGCAACGTTGCTGACCGCCAGCAGCATCGAAGCAACCGATGCCATCGAGAAAGGATTTGAATTTGCTGATGTACCTTTTTCTGTTAATTCAACAGACAGCTTTTCCAAAGATGTTTATGAGCTGAGCAATTCTCAGACCGGAGACCTCTTCTACACATCAAAGCAGAAGTTGATTGATGAGTTCCAGGAGCTTGGCTATCAAAACAATGGAATCTCCTTCAAAGCCTATTCGAAAAAGTTCAGAGGTCTTGCACCTGTGCACCAGTTACGCTCTGAGACCGGCATGCATACGACAGTGATCGGCGAAAATGAGAAGGCTGAACTGCTCGATCTCGGCTGGGAAAAAGCTGGCAAAGCGTTTTATGCGGTTGCTTTTGATAATCTTTGATTGGATGTGAAGTCAATAGCCTCTTCAGTTAACTGGGGGTTATTGCAGTGCCTTAGATGATGTTTCTTCTCAGAAAATCATGCTTGATATCCGATTTTATTGCTTGTTCTGGAATTCGATAGTCAATAGCATCCCACACCGGAATTGATGAATAATTAGATAAAGTCTCGGCATCGACGAGAATTGCATGAAGAGATCCGTGGTCTGCAATATTGATTCGTTCTCCATCGGTGCGTACAAGGTTAAGCTCGTAGCTGTAGTAACTGCTTTTGTTCCCACTGACGAACTCTCGAATTAATTGAACAGTCGTCGTGCTGAACGGTCTAAAACTGACTGCTGTGCATTTATGCTCCATAATTGCCATGCGCCGATCAAAACGAACACCAAATAAACGATCCCGTCATTACGATTCATAGCGGCAACCACCCTGCCTGTATTTAATTGCTAGGTTAAAAATCAATCATAAAAGCCCAAATGCTCACATTTGTAGGATATATGTTTTACGGGATCGGTATTGCAGATTTCCTGGGAATGTTTTTGGGCTATGATTTTACTGGCCAGTCATGGACTCCAATATTGTTTGGGGGACTTGGTCAGGTTCTGATTGCAATAGAAGAGCAAAAAAAGCTTGCTGCCAAGCAGAACGAGAATGACTCTGAGGCCGAGTCTGAAGATAGTGGCGTTGAGACTAAGCCTGATGCCTGATCAGTGATTTAAGGATGTGATGGTTGACCAATAATGCTTTGTCTTTGGCCACTCCGGCTTTGGCTGTAGCAACTGTTGCAAGCTTGTTCAGATCACCATCAGTCTGAGCTGAAGAGTAACCTCTTTGATGACTTGCGTTTGAATTGCACCACTTCTTTAGAAGGGTGCGGATACTAGCTTCCAGTAAATCAAAAAAGCGAATATCGTAAAAGGCAAATCAATTAGAATCCAGTTGCCAATCTTTGTCTCCTCGTATGTTTTGCAAAAAGGTATTTTGACTCTCCATCCACCAGCCTTTTCAATCCAGTAATTATGTTCTCTTTGCTTGTATCGAATTTCCCTGAAGAAGATGAAGTATTTTGTTTCGCGTGTTCTTATGCCCAGCCTGCGGCCTAGCTCTGCATCACTCCAGTCATAGCTTTCGTCTTCGACGAATTTACCTTTTTTGAAGCGACTCCACGACCAGTGATTGATGGTGCCAAAGAATTGGAAGCTCATATGATCGATTACAGCTGCAGTCTGCTTAATGAATAACTTTATCCCTTTTTTCCAAAAGAGCCATGGTTTCCTTGCGTATCTCCGGAATCATTGGACTCTGAGGCCCAATCCAGTGATGTATTTGGGGCTCTGTCGGGATCATTGGCTTGCAATGCTGCAATCAGCTGTGACAGCAACAGTAGCTGCATTTGGTTCTCTTGTGCTCATGGTCCAGTTAGTTTCCACTATCCCGCATTAGAAAATGCGGGCTAAGGCTTTTGGCCCCTGCCCGCGGTTGGTTCAGTGCTCTAAAAGAATCAAAGAGCAACTTTGAATATCAGTCAGCTGCCAAGAATAGGAAGAACGTTGGCTTCGACCTCTACGATTTGATCTGGATTCGAAAAATATGTTGGGAGTTTAATTGCTAATCCTCCGACAGGCTTGAGCGTCAACTCTGTGAATTCAAGTACACTGTCCAAGGTGCTGCATGACACAGGAATTCCCGCATCCTTGCTTGAGAGCTTCTGCAGGTCCCAGTTGCAGGCATTCATTTGCTTTTTGATCTTGATCTTTCCTTCAAAGTTGATCAACGTATCAGCGTCTTCAACATCTTCAATTGTGCCCTTGTAAACCAGCTCGTCTTTGCTGAATTTACCGTTGTCGTCAAGATCTTGTTTGACTTTGACAATGAAATCAGTTTCTTTTTCGCTTGATTCAATTGTGATTTTGCCAAGGGTTCCGCCTTTGTAATCAAGTGATTTGTTGAAATCAATGAGTCCGCCATTTTTTTGCAGGCTATTCGGCAGACTGCTGCCAGTTGGCTCGCCACTGAAAGGATCAATTTGCTCGACAACTTGTGTGAATTCGACGTTTCCTTTGAACTTGCGAAGCTTGGCGGGTATGAAGAAGCGTTGTGAGCCGAGGCTGATTCTGCAGTCGTTCCTCCTGCGCCTCAACGGGTGTCGCTCCCTCCGTGACTTATTTGAGTGATTGCTGACCAGTGTTCACAGCCTTGCGTCAGGTGCTCGCCGTTCTGCGCAAGACCCAGCCAATTGCAACTGGCTCACCGGACAGGCGGACGGCATCGCACCCATCCGGTCTTCTGCATGTGCGCCCAGGCTTCAAGAGCGTTGTGGCGCAGCATTCGCCTGGTGGTTTGCGGGACTGGGTTGCGTGGCGGGATCCAGGTGAAGGTGCGCAGCTCCACCCATTTGGCATGCAGGGTCCGAGTTTCAGCCCGGAACTGGGTCAGTAGCTGTTGCTCTTCGCTGTAAAGCCAGCCCTCACCATTGGGCTTCTCATCGGGCTCGTGATAGCTGCGGTTCTTGTTCGGCATTTGGCCACCCTGTCGCTCTGCTCACCCCGTCTGTCGTCGTTTTGACCAGATCCACACAGACAGAAAGGACCCGGGCGATCACTCTGAGCAGGAGGACTCTTCCTTTCGATGGACATTGCCAACAGTCCCGTATCAGTCAGGCTGCCGAGCGTCGCTGCTCCAAGAGGGAGGGGACAGTTGTTGGTGGGTCTTGTTGATATGTGACCAATCAAAAATACAACCCATTTTCCATGCACTCCTTCTCTCTCTCAAGTTGTTCTTTTGTGATGGTGTTGAGTCCTTTTCCGTACTTGTCGTCTCTCAGTCGCCCGTAGTTGACTTCAGGCTTCATCCTGATCCGTTTGAATTTGATCATGTCTCTTTCGTACTGTTCGTCAGAACGCCTCATGCATTCCCGGTAGCCCGGTGGTTTTTGCTCGGTCGGCTGAGATGATGGCTGCGGTGATTTTTGTTTAGATGTTTGATGATTATTTGCAGTCGGGACACCATTGATATCCGGGTCGGCAATCAAAATGCACTGTCGTCCAACTTCAAATTGCCAATTGCAGTCCTTTGAATGCCATTTTTCTCGTTGGTTGTGCCGGTTATTGGCATGCTTGTCGTGATTCCCGACGGAACACCTGTTTCCACCATTTGCCTTGGATGTTGGTTGAAACATGCAGGGCAATGTTGATGTCTTGCTAATGACATACCCCCGGACCCATTGCGGCAGCAAGGAACCGGGGGTATGTATCTGAACGGTGTCGTCCAGATTTTGGAGGCCGCTCAT
Organism: uncultured Pseudomonadota bacterium; assembly: GCA_913056375.1. Lineage (GTDB taxonomy): Bacteria > SAR324 > SAR324 > SAR324 > NAC60-12 > JCVI-SCAAA005. Next base: position 4,731 of record CAJXNF010000267.1, read on the forward strand.
TCCCGTTGGAAAGGCGGCCTATCTCGCTCGCTTGTGCATGCTCAACCCATCCGTTCAGTGGATCTGATCGTGAGGGGCGAAGCGTCTGGCTGGTGGCACCCTGGGGCCATGGGTC
>CAJXNF010000268.1 GCA_913056375.1 uncultured Pseudomonadota bacterium
CAATCAATTCGTTCTTTGGCGAATTTCATTTCGTCTGTATCAAGCTCAACAACCTTTTCATAAGCATTTTTTGCCTCTTCCCATTTCTCATCATCTTCAAACATCCGTCCGATCCGCAGATAGGCTTTTACGACCCACGACTGATCATCCGGATACAAATAAGGAATTTTAAGATACTCATCTATGGCTTGCTGACTTTGACCAGCCGCATCATTGCCATTACGCACGAAGAGGCCAGCCAAGTTCAGCCAAAAGGATGCGTCTCGATTACCCAGCTGAGCGGAGCGCTGATACCACTGCACCGCGTCCGCATCATCACCGCAAAGCTCGGCTAATTGCCCGAGCGCCGTGACAAACTCGATCTCGTCTTTAGCTCCAGGCAGCTCAGCTTCAAGTCTAAGCAACAACGAACGAGCTGCCTCCCGGTCGCCCTGTGAGGCGACTTGCCGTGCGACCTGAAGCGCCGTTTGAAGCTGCGAAGGCCGACGCTTGATATACTCAAATGTCCATTTTGGTAGCGCGTCAAGGTCACCCAGCGCAGCTGCAAGCTCAACAAGCCTGCAAAGCTCTATGTCGGCAAAGACGGGAAGCCCTTTTCTACCAAACTCAAAGTCGGCGCGGTGGTAAAACTGAAACACCAAGACGGTGCTCGCTGGATGGTGGAGACCGAGGCTGGGAAGGGCACTGCCTTCTTGATCAAACTGCCCTTGACGACCTCAATCATTGAAGGGTTGGTAGTGCGTTTGGGCGAAAATCGCTTTGTTCTACCCATTCTTGATGTACACCTGACGCTGATTCCAAAAAAGGAGCAATTGTATGACGTTCAGGATCGAGAAAGCGAGTGTTTGATTCTGGCTGGAGAAGTCATCCCAATCATGCGGCTTCATGAGTTTTTTGATGTCGAGGCTGATGTGATGGTCCCAGAGGAAGCAATCATTGTAGTTGTCAAGTACGGTGATAAAAAATATGGACTGATGGTTGATGAACTACTGCACCGGCAACAAATTGTGGTAAAGAATCTTGGAGAAACCTTTGTCAATCTGCCTGGAATCACAGGGGGAACAATTCTTGGTGATGGGAGAGTCGGGTTGATTCTAGATCCAGAGACGCTGATTCATCGCTCACACAACATCAACATGACGATCAATTGAGCACGCAAGATCAGTCGAGGTAAAACTGATGAATGATCTATTTGAAAATTCGGAAGGGAAGTTACTGACTTTCCTGCTAGGGAACCAAGAATATGGCATCAAAATTCTTGAGGCTCGTGAAGTTGTGGGCATGATGCACATTGATCCAGTCCCGCATACCTCCGATTTCATGAAAGGGGTGATCAATCTTCGTGGAAAGATCATTCCAGTGATTGATTTGCGGACGAAGTTCAAGATGCCTCAGGCGGCTCCAACCAATGAAACCTGCATCATTGTTGTTGATTTTGGCAACGCCTTCACGGGAATCATTGTAGATTTTCTGATTGGGGTAACCCGAATTGAAGAGGTCAGCTTTGAAGAGACTCCACAGATGAGCGCCAACATTCGAGCTGAATTCATTTCTGGAATGGCCAAGCTGGAGGATCGGGTCGTGATTGTTCTTGAACTTAAAAATGTTTTGTCTGCAAAGGCAATGGTAAGTATCCCAACAAATCAACCTGAGATCGCATTATGACTGTTTCCATGCGCGGGCTACTGAATCGGGGGGTCTGTGTCTTGGCTTTGCTGATTCTACTTGGAGGGGAGCTGTTTCTCAGAAGAGAAATGTTGCTGTCCCTTGAAGATTCCTCACTAGATCAAGCGGCTTTAGAAACGCTGCAGGGCCTCTCGGCAACACACGAACTATGGCTCATAGTACTGGCGGGAGTCCTTGCACTACTATCGGTATTAGTTTTCTGGAATACAGGAAGTGCCAGTACCAAACCTTTGAAAAAGATGGTTGAAGAACTAATGACGGCTTCTTCACAACTTCGTAAAGCTTCAGAGCAAGTCGCAAAAAATTCTGCTGAGCTTTCTAACGATTCTCTTCAACAAGCAACCAGCGGAGAATTGGCTTCTAATGTGATGCACGAAATTGCTTTGCCATCGATTGCCGTCTTTTCCTCAAGTTCTATTCAAGTGGCAGAGCAGATTGAGGATATCAATGCCCTGGCTCGCTCTGTTGAAGAGAATACACGGCGCACCTTAGAACTCTCTGCAGAAGCCCGGGCAGCGGCAGAGAGCGGGGTTCAGGCGATGAGCGAGATTAGTAGCGCAATGCGAGGTGTGCAGGAAGGCAGTACCCGAATTACGGATATCATTGAGGTGATTGATACGATCACACATCAAACGAAGATGCTGGCAACCAATGCAGCGATTGAGGCAGCCCGGGCTGGTGAGCAGGGGAAAGGCTTTGCGGTCGTTGCTGATGAGGTGTCCAAGTTGGCAGAAAATTCTAAAAAGGCTGCTCGTGAGATTGGTGAACTGATTAGAGAAAGTGTTACCAAGGCCAGAGATGGAGGAAAGCTTGCTGCCGATGGAGAAGCAGCCCTTCAAAATATCCTACAAACGGTGGTTGAAGTTGTGGACCTCGTAAGCGATGTTGCCCTTTCTGCTTCTGAGCAAACAGAGAAAATGCGAGAAGCTGAGAGGCTGATCATTGAAATCAAACAGGCTTCAACAGATCAGAATAAGCACACTCCTGAGTTGGCGACTGCTATTCAGGATATGATCAAAGTTGCTCAGAAATCAGCAATGAACGCTGAGTCTGGGACTGTTGCAGCAGAACAACTTTTTGCCCAAGTACAGATCTTGAGTGAATTGGTAGATCGTCTCGCATCCCAGATTGGCACCTCCAAAAAATCTCAAGTAGCACCAATGCAAGCTTCGAAGCCCAAAAAGGAAGCTGTCAACAATGCTCGCTTGCTGCCTGCTCCATCTAAAAAATCAGGTCCAACCAAGTTTAATCCAGAGATGAAACGCCCACTGGCAATGAAAGCTTCGACTTCAAATATCAATCAATCCAGTTCTTCCAAATCAAAACCTGATCCTCAAAGCAAGCCCTCCGATATCATTCCCATGCGGGACGACTTCTCAGAATTCTGAGAGATTTCTTTACAGGGTTTCTCTCCAAAGCGAGCAATCTTCTTATGGTGTCTCGATTGGGGCTAACGTCCCGAATTCTGCTTGCCAGTAGTTTTGTAATAATTGTGCTTGCTCTACTACGATTAGGTGTCAATTGGGTTTTGATTGAAGATCAGGTGATGAAAGAAATTCTATTGGATTCCAGGAAACTTGCCCAGCAGGCTCAGATTGTCTTGAAACAAAGTGCTCAGATTCATGTTCAGTACGTTGAAAAATTGGGAGAGAAGGAGCAATTAATCACTCTGAATACAAGTAGCATTAAAGGCCTTCCCACCAGCGTAATCCCCATTCATTTCGCTCAGGAAGTCGCTCAGCAAGGATTGAAAAGTGAGTACTACAGTCTACAAGTAATTCGAGAAAACAGCTCAAATCAAGATTTACTCACAGATTTGGCTGTCCTCAATCAACTGCGCGAGAATGAGCTTACTGAACTAGTTGAATTGGATGAAAAACAGAATGTTTTCCGCTATATCAGTCCCATTCGAGTGGGCCAGGAATGCATGGCCTGCCATGATGCCAATGAAATTCTGAAGCAGGATCCATCAAGCACATTAAATAATGAATTGCGTGGTTGGAAAGTTGGGGATATCCCAGCAGCATTTGCTGTTATTGTAGATCTTCAACTTACTTCGGATCGTTTCCAAGAAACCATACCAAGACTCCTCTTGGTGAGTCTGATCGCGCTTTGTTTTGGGCTGGTGATCGCATTTATGGTCACTTATTCGATCTTGAGACCGCTAAAGAGTTTTGTCATTCGACTGCATAAAATGGCTCAGAAAAACGTAAGTATTGCTGAACAGGTTAGCCAAAATAGTAATAGCCTGACTTTGTCGAATGAGAACCAAGCCACTCATCTTTTGAAGGTGATGGAAAAAATTAAGGAACTTGGAACACACGCTCTGGAAAATCTAGACAAGGCCCAGTTGAACATAAATTCCACTAATCAATTGACCGACTCGTTTCAACTGATCATTACTCAATCCCAATCCACAGAGCAGGCTGTTGCTGACATGAAAAGCTCTATCAAAGAGAGCTCTGAATCAATGGTAAAAATCATGAGTGTGCTTCTTGATGTCAGAGATAGTGGCTTGCTCATCAACAAAATATTGGAGTCCCTGAATAGTATCACTCAACAGACAAAGATGTTGGCTACAAATGCTGCGATTGAAGCAGCTCGGGCAGGTGAACATGGCAAAGGGTTCGGAGTCGTAGCCAATGAGGTCGCTAAACTTGCTGAAAACTCAAAACTTGCTACTCATCAGATCTCACAGCTGATCTCAGAGTCAGCTCAGCATGGTATGCAAATAGGAGAGTTGGCTGATAGTGGAAATCAATCGCTGAAGCAATTAGAAAACAAATTTGAAGCTCTTTCAGATTTTGCAGAAGACTTGGCAAAGTCTGTTCTTCTAATAAGCGACAATGTCACCTCCATCCACAGCCGAGCTTCTAAAGTGAGCGAATTGTCCATGTCCCAATCTAAGGAATCGGAAGAGCTGCTCTCTCTTCTTCAGCAGGTGGACGAAAATGAACAACAAAACAAGAATCTCACAGACAAGACTTTGACTGAAGCCCATCAGCTACATGAAGGTGATTTACATTTGCTAGGATTGATCAAAGAGATTGAAGGGCTAATCGCAGGTGGTGAAAATTCACCCAAAATTTCGAAAACCAGGATGAATAATCCAAGCAAATTAGAACGTCTGCAGTTACCTTCA
>CAJXNF010000269.1 GCA_913056375.1 uncultured Pseudomonadota bacterium
AGGACCCTTCAAGTCGATAAAGTTGGATCGCGTTACTGTACATTGCTTTCTTTTGGAAAATCTCACTTCGTTTTGACAATACCTCTCGATAAGCAGCAACCCACTGGTGCAACTGGGCTCCAAACAGGCAAACAGGCCAGTCTCCACCAAAAATTACCCGCGCCTCACCAAAACTATCCAAACAGTGGTTGATAGTTGGCGCTAGAGTTTCAGCATTCCATCCTTCTTGAGCCCTAGCAACAATTCCGGAAATCTTGCAAAAGGCGTTCGGTAAGGCCCCTAGAGCAGCAATGTCCTCTTTCCAGCCCTTAGCTGTGTGCCAAAAAGGAGATCCATCGTGTGCATCTCCGAGATCTTTTTCTCCGTTGACTATGTGAGGATCAGCATTCCCACAATGATCAATCACAAAAGTCGTCTCAGGGCAGGCGGCAACGAGCTTGGTTGCATCAGAAAGTTCTGAAGGGCGGATACAGATGTCAAACAGCAGCCCTCGCCGACCCATCTCTTGTATTCCTTGAATAAAACCAGCTTGTAAGCAATGTCCGGGTTTGGTTTCAGGAATATGAAGCACCCACCTCAAGCCTCTTACAAATTGATTTTGAGTATGCTTATTCAGAAAGCTCTCAAATTCAGGCGACGAAGGATTTCCAGCGATCACCATTTTCCTCATTGGTGTCTGACTCGAGGCGCAGTGGTCGCTCATCTGCTGGATCTCATCCTCAACACATTCAGGATTGACGTTCACTTCCATATAGACGGTTTGCTCAATGCCAGTCCCTTTGGAGGCCTCCAAATAATCAGACATGAGGTAACTGTGGTCCATGACCTTGTCACCTTTAACCCAATTCAGCGAGAGGGACTTCAGATCCCAAAGATGTTGGTGTGTGTCGATAATCGGTATCATGATTCTCCTTTACATATGAAAATCAATTATTTAACTATTTTAGAAGAAAGAATTGGCGGCAATGTGCTTAATTCTTTTTGTGGATCTGGGTTGTTTGAAATTCTGAAAGGTTGAACATAGAAAAAGGAATTTTAGCTGGGATCATGATAAAACACCTCCTCCATCATGGACCAATGTTCACCCTCCTTACGGGTCTCCAAGGGGGCTTGACAGGGCTTACAGACGGCCCACCACTTCTTGGTAATCGGATCATCGGCCATCTTCTGCATATCAGCTGCAAAGTCATCTCCGTGATACTCCCAATAACCAAAAAGTCGTTGTTCCCCCTCATGCAACCAAATACTGTAGTTGCGGATGTTGCTCTCTTCGATTCCCTTGAGAATCTCCGGCCAGCAGTTGGCGTGAAGCTCCTTGTACTCAGCAATCTTCTCTGGCTTGATCCCGATCACCATTCCCATCCGTTGCATAGCTCTCCTCAGATTTGAAAATTCAGCTTTGAAAGTCCTCTCACCTTCTCAAGATCCCACTCAATCCCGATTCCTGGAATGTTTGGTGCCTGGGCCATCCCATCGATGATCTGTAATCGACTGCTGGTTAGATCATCCAGTTGGGGAATGTATTCGAGCCACCGTGAGTTGGGGACAGCACAACAAAGACTCACATGCAGCTCCATCAGAAAGTGCGGGCATACTGGCAGATGAAAGGTCTCAGCAGTATGAGCCGTCTTGAGCCAGGGGGTGATTCCACCAATGCGGGCGACATCCACCTGGATAATGTTGCAGGCTCCCCGTTGCATGTATTCACGAAAGTGAGCGGGGTGATACATCGATTCACCCACGGCAATGGGAATCGAGGTTGAACGATTCAACTCGATGTGTCCCCCCAGGTCCTCTGCAGGCAGAGGCTCTTCGAACCAGGCGATGTCAATCGGCTCAAAATGTCGGGCTCGGCGAATAGCTTCATCCTGGGTGAAGGCCTGATTGGCATCGGTCATGATCTCAAAGGTGGGTCCCACCGCTTCACGTACCGCTTGTAGTCGCTCAACATCCTCTGCGACATGAGCAGAGCCGACTTTGATCTTACAGCCGCCAAAGCCCTCAGCTTTTCGGTCAAGGGCATCTTGCACAAGATCAGCAGTTGGGATGTGGAGCCAACCGCCTTCTGTGCTGTAGACTGGAATTTCGGGTTTAGCTCCCCCAGCAAGTTTCCAGAGAGGCAGTTCAGCCCGTTTACAGCGTAGATCCCAAAGGGCAGTGTCAATGGCAGAGAGCGCGAGGCTTGTGATGGCACCAACGGCAGTAGCGTGGGTGTGGAAGTGGAGATCTTTCCAGATACTCTCGATATCCTCGGCGTCTCTTCCAATCAGTTGAGGCAGCAGATGGTCTTTGAGCAGGTAGAAGACAGAACTGCCTCCTGTCCCAATAGTGTAGGTGTAACCGATGCCTGTTTGTCCGTCTTCATCGATGATGGAGACAATCGGGGTCTCCTGGGTGACGAAGGATTGGATTGCATCGGTACGCTTGACCTTCGGATCAAGGTTGACCAATTGGAGCTGAATCTGTTGAATGTTCGCCATGCGTGCGCTCAAAAATGAAATTGTCTTTGCTGAATTGAGCTCGCTCAGGGTTCAATCCAATTTCAGCAAAATGAAAGATTGATTAGCTTGAAGATTACTGGTGAATTCCAGAATTTGACCAATTTGTCGAATCAAAAAATAACAACAGACTTGGTTGCAAAAGCTGTTTCATGAGTTGAATTCAAATTTATAGGACAAACGATGTTTCCAATTTCAGAGTTCGATCAGAACGGATTCGCCTGTCCAATCCCGGTCATGAACTCCTCTCAGGCTGCCAGTTTGGCAGAGCAAATCATGAGATTTCAGCACGAAGACCCTGATAAAGCCGCAAGAGCCTTTGGGACCAATACTCACCTCCTGTTTCCAAGCCTTTGTGAAGTGATTCAAAGAGAACAAATTCTGGATGCTGTTGAGCAGGTTTTGGGGAAAAATCTTCTACTTTGGTCAGCTAGTTTTTTTATTAAGGGTCCCAAGACAAGTTCTTTCGTCTCGTGGCATCAGGATAGTACCTATTGGGGCTTGGAGCCACCTGAGATTGTCACCGCTTGGTTAGCCCTTACGCCCAGCAATCTGGAGAATGGCTGCATGGAAGTTGTGCCCGGAAGCCACCTCAGAGGCCAAGTGTCTCATCACGATACCTTTGGGGATGAGAATATGCTCAGCCGTGGGCAGGAGGTTGCGGTGGATATTTCTTGTGAAAAAACAGAGGCCATAGAATTGGAAGCTGGCCAAATGAGCCTTCATCATGTCCGGATCTTTCATGGTTCAAAACCCAACCCCACAAACACTCCGAGAATTGGCTTTGCCATGCGTTTCATCCCGACTCATGTCCAGCAAAATGGTGGACGTACCTTTGCCCTGCTGGTTCGTGGTCACGATGAATTCAATCACTTTGACAGGCCTAACTTGCCCGAAACAGACCTAGGCGTGACTGAATGGGAGATGCATCAGGAATCACTAAAGCGGATGAATTCCGTTTTGTTCAAGGATGCAGCGCAAGCTACGAAGGTGAAGGGTCATCAAAGCCTCAAAACAGACGAAAAATTTTCTTAGAAAAAACAAAAGCCCTGAGGAAACATGAAACTTGGCCATCTATGGGATTTACCAAGCGACCCGCGCCCAATTGTTTTGATTGGTGCCGGGGGCATTGTCAATGACGCTCACTTGCCAGCCTATCAAATCGCTAAATTCCCTGTGCTGGGAATTTACGATATCAACTCTGAGAATTTGCAAAATACCGCCAGGAAGTGGGACTTGGAACCATATAAAGATATCAATGACTTGATTGATGTCGCAGCGGCTTCCGACGCAGTCTATGATCTGGCAACCCCACCCTCTGTCATTGCTGAAATCTTAGAATCCTTGCCAGATCGGGCAACAGTGATGATTCAAAAACCCATGGGCAGCAACTTGGCCGAAGCTTCACGGATTCTTGAGATTTGCCAAAAAAAGAAATTCACCGCAGCAGTCAACTTCCAGCTCCGCTTCAGCCCAATGATGTTGTCTGTGCGTGATGCTCTGCGGCAGGGGATCATTGAAAACATTCTTGACCTCGAAGTTCATCTCAATTTGGAAACACCTTGGCACCTGTTTCCATTTCTCAAGCAAATGGATCGTGTCGAGATTGCGGTGCACTCGATCCACTATCTCGATTTGATCCGATCCTTTCTGGGTACTCCAAAAGCGGTTTGAGCGCAAACGCTGGCCCACCCAGCTTCTACTGAATTTGCTCAAACTCGAACTACCGCCATTTTGAATTATGGCCCTTCAGTAAGGTGTGCTCTTTCGATTAACCATAATTATTCAAAGGGGCCGCGCCATCAGGCTGCAGAGATCCGATTTGATTGTGAAAAGGGTGCAGCCTGGGTCAAGCTGGGACTCCTGCTCGACTATCCAAAAGGAGAAGCTGATGAGGTTTGGATTTATCCAAAAGCTGGTTCTGACTGGGAAAAAGCAGAATTTTCAGGGGGCTGGTTCCCAGAAGCCTTCATCGGCACAATGAGCAACCTTCAACGCTTCTCAAAGGGAGAAGATGACAGTTTGCTGACTTCTGTGGAAGACGCCTTTCAAACCATGAAATTGGTGGAAGCTTGCTACCGTTCGAGTGAAGAGGGAGGAACAGTGCTCTAGGAATTAGTAATGTTCGGATGACTTTTGATGAAATTAGATTGGGGGTGATGGGCTTATCGTTTTGAAGGACACATTTCAGAATTCCTGAATGGGGGCCTCATTTTTCTAAGGAGTGAAATTAGATGGCAAATTCCACGAGCATGCAAATCTTCATGGTCTCTCTAGTTATAGATGACTATGATTCTGCAATCGAGCACTAC
>CAJXNF010000270.1 GCA_913056375.1 uncultured Pseudomonadota bacterium
TCGTTGATTCATCAGTTCAGCAGGACTTCAACGAAGTACGCTCTTGGAAATCGGGAAATCAATTTTGAAAATATGCTTTTGTTTCCTGCCAAAGTTCCACAATTTCTTCCCGCAAGGCATCCTCCATTGGGCCCATGAACTGAACCTTGGCGACTTTCTTTGAATCACTAAAGGCCGTACGGTTGAAGGCGTCCGCTGGAAGCATCGAGACCGCCTTGGCATTGGCCGAAGTCGGAGCTCCCACTTCTGTATCCCACTTCACGTAAAAATCAGGATCAATCATGAAGTTGATGAAGGCCTTCGCCTCATTGCGGTTCGGTGCGTTCGTTGGAATGGATAGTCCGTCCAACCAACCGATCGCTCCTTCCTGGGGGAGGACAAATTCCACAGGGAGGCCGAAAGTATTCTTGGAACGGGAGGCAGAGCCAGACCAGTAGGTGGCCAGGTCGAACTCATTGGCAGAGAAGAATTGATTCCACTCATCTTCTGAGGACCAGAAGGTGCGAATTTGAGGTTTCAACGCCCGTAGCTTTTGGCGAATCGCGTTCAGATCACTTGGATTGTTGATGTCTTGACCCAAGGCGACAGCTGCCAGTTGCACGGCTTCCACTGCATCGTCCCGCCAGCCTACTCTGCCAGCGTTTTTTGGATCCCACAGGGCTTCTATTGAATCCGGTGTCTGTTGAAAATCACCAGTATCTACTGCAAAAGAAGTTACCCCCCAAACCCAGGCAACTCCATAGGTCTTCCCATCCGTGACGAGCTTTGGGTCGTTGCGCATGCTCGGAGAAAGATCACCTACATTGGCCATCCCGGTGGTCTCAATCGCTTCAATCAAACCCTCTTCGGCAGCTTGACCCGTGTAGGCACTGTTGATCAAGACAACATCATAGACGCCGGGGTTGGTTCTGAGCTTCGTCAGCATTTCCTGTTCGGAGTTGAAGTAGTCATGAACGACCTCAATGCCAGTGCGTTCCTTAAACATTTCGAGGGCCCAGGCTTCATCCGTCCCATAGCCCTGCCAGTTGAGGACACGAATCTCTGCTGCACTAATCACGGAACTCCCAAGGATTAGAACAATCAACCATTGGAAGCAGATCAATTTCAAAAGAACACGAAAATTCATGGGTTTTTCTCACAGGAGTTGATCAAAAATTCTGTTTCAAAGCCATACAGACAACTAATTTTCAGAGAATACCTTCAATTACTGGGAGGCTCAATTGAAATCAATGGGCAAATCAACGTGTGGAAATTTTTGAAGCAAATTGGGAGATCGGTTCTCTCATTAAATTTTGCTTCTATGCAGCTCAGTAACTTCGGGTTTCTGGCTGTGGTTGAAGAGGGAGCTTATTGGAAGCGGAGTTTGATTTGTGAATGTTTTGGGGATGAATTGAATCAATGAATAAAGGGAGAAGGACAAGCGGTTGAGATCATTTTGTGTCGACTCAGCAACTTGTCAGAACGGAGAATAAATTAGGCAGGAAATCTGGGAAAGTCTCTCAAGTGTTGGAAGAGAGTTCAGGCTACCCAACGCATGGTTGGTCTGTAGCGGTCAGTATTCTGCTGAATCTCTCGAATGATTTTAGGGATCCCGTGGGATTCAATAGGACTGCTGAGAAATTGAATCCCGTATTGTTTGATGCCACCTAACTGCCACTGAGAACAGTAGGCGATCTTCCCAGAAATCATTCCACACTTCATCAGCCCTTTTGATTTGCGGTTGTTGTGAATCAGTTTGGGGATGTAGAGCTCAAGGTGAACAATCTTGTCCAGCGGCAATGATCCCTCACTGGAAATGCGGCAACCCCCTCGGGAGAGATCATGCACCCGCACAAGCTCTGAGAACTCAAAACTGGTAACCTGGGCGGGAACCGCTACATCAAATCGCTTGGTTTTTCGGTTTTCATCAAAGTTTTGCAAGATTGCCATTAGTTTGCTCCAGAGTCGGTGAAAGAATTATGAAACAAAATGTGTTATTATATAAATATATGTAACTATAATGCAACATTTAAACTTCATAACTGGATTCAATTAAATGAAAATAATTTATAAATATTTAATTTTATTATAGAATTAATATTTTTTTAAAAAACAGTTTTCAATTTACAGTAAATAATATTTTTTATGTCAAAATAAGACTGATTCAATTGGCTAAGCCAGAATACTAAAAACACATTCACGAATTTTTTGACTCCATCTTTTATTTGGAAAGGCTTGATCGGCTTTCAGGCAATGTGTAGATTTGACAGCTTTTCGGGCTCAATTGTTTAGAGATTTTGCTGAGGAATTCATGGGTTTTTCTGAATCAAAGTGGTTGAACAGTACTTGTCCTCATGATTGTCCAAGTACCTGTGCACTGGAGGTCGAGAGTGATGAACAGAACCAGATCAAGCGGCTTCGAGGTCGGAAAAAGCACCCTTACACGGATGGAGTGATCTGCGGAAAGGTCGCCAATTATGCAAAGCGGCATCATCATCCAGAGCGGTTGACCTATCCCTTGAAGCGAGTTGGACCCAAGGGTACAGGGATTCATGCGTTTGAGAAGATTTCCTGGGCAGAAGCGCTGGATCTGACGGTGACAGCTCTCAAGGAAACTGCTGAAACACATGGGCCGGAGAGCGTCTGGCCCTATTTTTACGCCGGCACGATGGGTTGGGTTCAACGGGATGGAATTGAGCGACTTCGGCATGTGATGGGCTATTCCAGGCAACACTCGACGATCTGTGTGGGGCTGTCTGATGCGGGTTGGCTGGTGGGGGCTGGGGAGAAGCGGGGCATAGATGCCAGGGAGATCAGTGAAACAGATCTGCTGGTTGTCTGGGGTGGAAATCCAGTCAATACCCAGATCAACGTCATCCATCGATTTCAGCAGGCCCGAAGACAACGTGGGACCCAGCTAGTGGTGGTTGATCCTTACACGACGGATACCGCAAAGCGAGCAGATTTGCACCTTCGGTTGCAACCTGGAACAGATGGAGCGTTGGCTTGTGCCGTGATGCACATCTTGTTTCGCGATGGTCTGGCAGATTGGGACTATCTGAACAAATACTCAGATGATCCACAGGGCTTGAAAGAGCATTTACAGCTGCGAACTCCCGCATGGGCCGCTTCCATCACAGGCTTAGCTGTCCGTGAAATTGAACAGTTTGCGGAGCTTTATGGGAGCAATCCCAGAAGTTTCTTGCGCTTGGGCTACGGCTTCACCCGCTCCCGAAATGGAGCCTCCAACATGCACGCAGTCAGCTGTTTGCCAATGGTCACAGGTGCCTGGCAATATCCTGGTGGGGGGGCTCTTTATAGCAATTCGGGCATGTGCGCCTTTGATGTGTCCGAGATCAAAGGCTTGGATCAACTGGATCCAGCCACAAGAGTTTTGGATCAGTCGCGCATTGGGCCAATCCTGTGTGGTCATCCTCAAGATCTACAAGGTGGACCTCCCATCCAGGCCATCTTTATTCAGAATACGAATCCGATGGTTGTGGCACCAGAGACAGACTTGGTTCGACAAGGGTTTTCCAGGGATGATCTCTTCATTTGCGTTCACGAACAATTCCTGACCGAAACTGCTGAAATGGCCGATGTGATACTGCCGGCAACCACATTTTTAGAACACGATGATTGCTATTCAGCTGGGGGTCATACCTTTTTTCAGATCGCCAAGGCTGTAGTTCCACCCCTTGGAGAATGTCGATCAAACCACTGGGTGATTCAGGAACTTGCGAAGCGGCTGAAAGCCGAGCACACAGGATTTAGGAAGAGTGAATGGGAATTGATTACGGACATGCTGCAGAAATCCGGCTACCAAGAAAAGATTCCGCTCGAAGAAAAAAGTTTTGAAATTGATTTGGATCTTGGTTTTGAAAAAATGCACTTTTTGGATGGCTTTGGTCACGAAGATCGAAAGTTCCATTTCAGAGCGGATTGGACCTATTGGGGTCAGGCAAACCAGGAGATGCCGACGTTTCCGGATCATTGGGAAGTGCGAGATCGTCTATCCCATGATAGGCCGTATCGCCTGATCACGCCTCCTGCAAGATGGTTTCTCAACTCGACCTTTAACGAGATGTCCATTTCTCAGGATCGCTTGCTTTCCCCCAAAGCCTGGATGCATCCGAGTGATCTGAAACAGGAGGGATTAGAAAACGCCGGGCAGATTAAAATAGGCAATGAGCGAGGTGAGATCGAGATTGCCTTGGAAGCCAATGAGGAGGTGCAGCCTGGCCTTGTCGTGATTGAAGGGCTGTGGGCAAACCGAGCATTTCCAGCTGCAAAAGGAGTCAACACGCTCACTTCGGCGGATGTGGCTTTCCCCAATGGAGGGGCCGTTTTTCACGATACGACTGTCTGGGTGAGAGCTTATTGATTATATATATAATTTTTCTTTAGGAGTTTTCCAGTTTCGCAAGAAATTTAGATCTCTTTTGGTAAATTCCTATTTCATAACAATTATTTGAGGTTTTTTGATGTCTTCAACATTTCATCAGGTAATCACAGATGTGGATCAAAATCTTTGGATTGATTCACTAGAGTTGAATGAACAGATCTTATCCACAAACTCCTCCTCACATTGGGAAATTAAGAAGTCCACCTTGCAGGGAGGCTTGCAGCAGGGGATAGATTTGATCGAGGTGAATAATGGGAATTTTTCTTTTGCCGTGGTCCCAACTCGAGGGATGGGGATTTGGAGAGGATCCTATTCGGGCAAGAATCTCGGCTGGGACTCGCCTGTAAAGGACCTTGTGCATCCTGCCTTTATCGAACTAAACGACCGCGGTGGCCTGGGGTGGTTGAAAGGT
>CAJXNF010000271.1 GCA_913056375.1 uncultured Pseudomonadota bacterium
CGTCCGACCCTCGCACCAGGCTGCAAAACATTGCTCGTTAGTAGACCAAGGCAGATCGTTATAGCTGGATTGAAAAGCGTTTCCGAATACTTTTGGAAAATGAAAAGCAATCTGAGTGAAGAAGTCCCGCCAGTAGAGTTGGCGTAACAAAGGATGATCTGAGCTACCCAATGTTGGTAGTAGGTGGTGAAAGACTTCCCGCACCGAAACCGTGCCGAACTTGTGATGAGCAGAAAGTCGAGTTGTACCCTGCGCTATCGCGGGGAAATCCCGTTTTTCACCATAATCTGTAAATCGAGAAGCCTTTGCCAGAATTGCCAGCGCTGCGCTGCGACCACCTGTTGGAGTTTCCGGGTGACGAGCTTCCATCTGAAAAGACATCAAGTCCTGCCCCCTGTCAGACTCAAGCGGCAAAACAGAAGTCCCCCACTGTGCCTTTGGGAGCGGTTCTGGCAGTGGTACAGTCAAGCGAGCAGCATTTCGATAAAACGGAGTAAAGACCGTGTAGGGATTGCCATCAGCTTTCCGAGTGTTTTCAGGTGGATGCAGCAGCAAATCATCCACGCTGTGCCAGGCAGCACCCTGTTGTTTAACAACTTTCTGTAATTGCGTATCTCGTTGCTGACTAAATGGAGTGAAATCCCGATTTACGAACACAGCCTGGGCTCTGCTTTGTTGAAGCAACTCCGGCAATAATTCCTGAGGCTGTCCTCTCAATAGCAAGAGTCTTCCACCAGCTTCGACCAATTGAAGTTGCAGATCCGCAAGAGATTCCAACATGAAACGTAGGGCGGGCAGGCTTCGGTAAGGATGATCCTCCACCTGTTGAGGATCAAAACAGAAGATTGGCCAGACAGTACTGGAACGCTGCAAGGCCAGACGCAACCCAGAATTATCAAATAGACGCAGATCCCGCCGGAACAGGAAGATCGAGGCGGTATACATGAAAACTCCAAAGACGGGGTGAGAAAGTCGGTGAGGAACCAGTCACCGGGAAGGTAGGAATTCCCAGTGACTGGAATAGAAGCGCGGCTACTGTTCAGCTTTGTTTTTGCAAACTCACTGGGCCAGCGATTGCTGCGTCGTGAAGGGCAGGGAATAATCTGGGAAGACCTTGCGCACTTCCTGGGCTACGAGATTTGGATTGGCCTTGAGCCGACTGGAAAAGCCTGAGAACACATGGGCCTTGCTGCAGAGGCAACCCCGCATTGCCTCTAAGCCATCATGTGGTAGGTAAGGGAACTGCTCAACAACCTCTTCATCAATCAGAAACTCCATCACATTATCAAACACTTTCTTCAGTGGACGCACTGGCGTATCCATCTGCGCGTACCTGAGAACCAGCGCCCGAATGATGTGCTGAGGCGAAATGCTGATCGTCTGGTTTCGATGACGATTGCGATACAACAGGTTGAAGAAATAGGTATCAGGCAGACCTTTCTTGACGGGTTGGTATACCTGATGGCACTGACCATTCTCTCTCGCAAATTCAAAGCTCGCAGAGACTGGCGCTTCCGCCAGCGAGTCTTCGCAGTAGAAGCCAAAATTGATGGCAATCTGTTCGATTCGGCAAGTTTCGGGATTGAGATAGCTGATCCGCACCGGCAGAACCTGATCACGAGCAGTCTGGATTCTGCCAAAGTGTCCAACTTTGACATAAGTCGCTGTTTCCAGCCATTCTGTCAGCATCTGTCGGGCTTCGTCGCGATTGTCCAACTGCCATAGCTTCCAGTTGTTTTCTCGGAAAACATGCCAGAGTTGTTCACTGTGCTTGGCAAAACTGCGATTACTGCTGATCAGGGTAAAGGGACCACCTATGCTACTGCTGACTTCACCACTTTCTTCGTTACCAATATCTTTGGGAACCACAAACTTCGGTTGTCCCTTGACCAACTCATGGTAAATTTCCTTGAAATCTTCTGGGCGTAAATACTCAGACTCTGCCAGGGCGCAGGTACGCTGGATCACGTTTTCCAATTCGCGGATATTGCCCTCCCAAGGCCAGTGACTCAGCATCTCCAACGCATTTGGGTCCACTCCAACCACACGCGGATTCAGCGTATTGTTTTTCTGAATGAAGTGCTGGATCAGCATAGGCAGATCTTCTTGGCGCTCCCTCAGTGGTGGCAGGTAAATCGTGAAAACATTTAGTCGATAGAGCAGATCTTCCCGAAAGTCTTTGACTTTGATCTGATCCTCCAACTTCTGATTTGTCGCACTGATTACTCGCACATTCACTTTCTGCTGACGAGTACTCCCAACCGATAGGATCTCTCCCTCCTGCAACATGCGTAGAAGTTTGACCTGCAAAGCCAGAGGCGTATCCCCAATTTCGTCCAGAAACAGGGTTCCTCCATCCGCCAATTTGACCAAGCCTTCCTTTTTGCCAATCGCCCCAGTGAATGCTCCTTTCTCATGACCAAACAACTCACTCTCGAAGAGTTCCGCAGGAATGGCACCGCAGTTGACGGGTACAAAGGAACCGTGCTGGCGACGACTACGCTTGTAGATCTCACGAGCTACCAATTCCTTTCCTGTCCCTGTCTCTCCACGAATTAAGATTGGACCATCTAAGGGGGCGAATTTCTCGATCAGTGCCATCATCTCCAGAAAACGGGGAGATTGCCCCACCAATTGTTTTGGGGTTTCAATAGTCCGCAGGCGTAGTGATTCGTTCAGTTTGTACTCACTGGTGAGAGCATGACGCTCTTCGACCAACCGCTGTGCTCGTAACAGGGAGTCCTGTAGCTTGCGCGAATCAAAAGGCTTTGAGATGTAGTCATCGAAATGACTGTCCCGAAAAGCTGATACCAGTGTTTCTGTACTTTCAAAGCCTGTGACCATGATCGTCACCAGTTCGGGGTAGTTTTCCTTCAGGTGCTTACCGATTTGGAGTCCATCCACCTCTGGTAGTTGCTTGTCAATGATCACCACGTCATATTTTTTGACGAAGGTGGCATCTTCACGCATCAACGGGGCACCGCTCTGCAAAAAGTTCAATTCATGCTCTGAAGAGCGAAACCATCCTTTGATCAGCGCCTCTACGTAGGGTTCGTCATCGATTATCAGGATTCTCATAGTTTTTCTTTCAAAATATTTTTATTACGAAAAATTTATTTTATCAAAAAATAAGAAAAAATTCCGTAAAGAAGTTGATTGTTCTTTTTGAGCCTGCGTTCTCTGACCAACATTGGTTTTACAACCAAGCCAAGCCCTATAAATTCGGGAGCTGAGCTTCTTCAGCTTCCATCTCTGAATTGGCACAAGGCATGTAGTAAGTGATCTAAACTCTCGTATCAAGGAGGCTCTTACTGCATGGTGGAAACCAAAATTTGAAAAAATGCGAGAAAATTTGATTGGGCTCCAAATCTGTCCAGCAAAAAAACAACAGATTTATCTAAAAATTAGTTTGCTCTTCGTTAATCATCATTCCTATATTGGCAGGCTGTGAACAATTCGATTCAACCCAAGATCATTTTGGCGCTAGACGATGAGCAACCCAGCCTGGATTTGGTTCAGGCTGTCTTTCGTAGGCCAACTTGGAAATTGATCTGTCTGCAACAGGAAGATCAATTTCATGATATGGTTGCAGAGACGCAACCCGACCTAATTCTGATGGATCAGAATCTAGCTCGGCGAACCGGTATAGAACTCTGTGAGGAGTTGCGTCGCTACGATCATGAAACTCCGGTACTGTTCCTCTCTGCTGAGCAGGAAAGTGGCCGTGAGCAGGCCGCTTTACAGGCTGGAGCACAGGGATACTTGCGGAAGCCGATTGCACCCTGTCAATTACGGCAGCAAGTCGAGAAACATCTCGCCTAAAGATCCCTTCTTCTCTCCGGCCATCCGCTCGTCGGTAGCGCTGCTGACGCTACAAAATTCCTCATGGAAAAAGCTCTCCCGTTTCGTAGTTCTACAAAATTTTTTCAAGAGACCTTGGATTCCCTCCCTATCCATCTTGCTATCCTCAATGAGCAGGGAGTAATTGTTGCGGTCAACGATGCTTGGCGACGCTTCGGTATAGCCAACCAATACGAAGATCCCAATTGGGGAGTAGGGCGCAACTATCTGGGAATCTGTCAAGAAGCCATCGGGGCTCAGACCAAGGATGCACGAAAGGCAGCCGAGGCGATCCAGCAATTACTGTGTGGTGCGAGAGACTCCTTCCAAATGAAGTATCCCTGTCACAGTGACACGGAACAACGCTGGTTTTCACTATCTCTCACACGCTTCAACTTTGGTGAACGTACCTGGGTGGTGGCTGCCCACGAAAACATCTCTCAAAGTGCACTAGCAGAGCAGGGCTTACAACTTCGAAATCGAGCTATGGCAGCTGCTGACGAGGGAATCACGATCACAGATGCAACTCAGACTGGTAATCCAATCATCTATGCCAACAGCGGTTTTCTACGGATCACGGGCTATTCCCCAGACCAGGTATTGGGACGTAACTGTAGATTTCTTCAGGGCCCAGAGACAGACCCGCAAACCATTGAAGTGATTCGCCAGGCGTTGCGGACAAAGACCTCGTGCACGGTTGAGTTACTCAACTATGCTGTTGACGGACGTCCCTTCTGGAACAAACTTTCAATCACCCCTATCAGAGATGAGGGAGGACAAACTACGCACTACGTTGGAATTCAGTCGGACATCACTGAAAAAAAACAACTAGAAGCCAAGCTTCGTCAGCGAACAGCAGAATTGGAAGAACTCAATGCGCGCCTCGTTGATTCTGAACAGGCACTGCTGCGACAAAACGCCAACA
>CAJXNF010000272.1 GCA_913056375.1 uncultured Pseudomonadota bacterium
ATAAATTCGTTGCGTTGCCATCTTCGGGCAACTTTTCCTTACTCTCTTTGGAGAAGATCATGCTGAAGAAACAGATACGAGTGATGTTGCTGCTCAGTTTCCTTTTGCTCAGCTTCGGACTGACCATCCAAGCTGCGACCCCAAAAGATGTGCTGGTGGTGGCTCAGATTGCGGAGCCGAAGTCAATGGATCCTGCGACAGTGACAGCGGTCAATGATTTCCGAATCCTGATGAATCTTTATGATGGGTTGGTCCGTTATCGAAGCGGAACACTCGAGGTCGAACCCGGCCTGGCTGAGTCCTGGACAATCAGTGATGATGGAAAAGTCTACACATTCTCACTGCGCCAAGGAATTAAATTTCATGATGGCAGTCCCTTCAACGCAGAAGCGGTCAAGTTTAACTTTGATCGTATGTTGGTCAAAGATCACCCCTACGCTGAGACCGGGCCCTTTCCCTTATCGTTTTTCTTCTCAGCAATCAAGGAAACAACAGTTGTAGACGAATACACGGTGCGTTTCCGTATGGACGATCCTTATGCTCCATTACTTTCGAATCTGGCCTACCCCACTGGGCTGATCATTTCCCCGGAAGCTGTCAAAAAACACGGCAAGGATGTTGGGCGGAATCCAGCTGGCACTGGACCCTACCAATTTAGAGAATGGAAGAGTAATCAGCACGTAATTCTTGATCAGAATGGTAGCTACTGGGATGGACAGGCTGGCTTGAAGTCTGTGGTCTTCCGACCAATTACTGATGCAAACACCCGGGTCGCAGAGATGCTTTCAGGTGGTATTGATATGATGGTCGAAGTGCCACCCGACAACGTCGCGACTTTCTCTTCAAAAACTGACTATGCCCTGCATGAGCAGGCAGGACCACATCTTTGGTTTCTGATTCTGAATTTGAAAGAGGGACCTCTTCAAGATAAGCGAGTTCGCCAAGCTTTGAACTATGCCATCAACAAGCAGGCACTAGTTGAGAATGTTCTGCAAAATACTGCCACGGTGGCAAGCGGCCCAACCCCGGCTGCGTTCTCCTGGGCTTACAATGATGCGCTGCAACCCTATCCTTACGATCCAGCTAAAGCACGTGAGTTGGTGAAAGCGGCTGGTGCAGAGGGTGCTACATTGACCTTCTACGTAACTGAGGGAGGCTCTGGAATGTTGGACCCTGTCCCAATGGGTACTGCTATTCAGGCGGACCTCAAGGCGATTGGTTTGAACGTCAAGATTGAAACCTACGAGTGGAATACTTTCTTGGGCAAGGTCAACCCAGGTTTGGAAGGCAAGGCGGACATGGCTGAGATGGCCTGGATGACTAATGATCCAGACACTCTTCCGTTCCTAGCCTTGCGCACTTCTGCTTGGCCTGATCAAGGTGGATTTAACTCGGGTTACTATTCCAATCCTCAGGTAGACGAACTCTTAGAACAGGCCCGAGTAAGCACCAGCCAGACTGTTCGTGCTGCGCTCTACAAGGAGATGCAGCGTATCGTGCACGAAGATGCTCCATGGGTCTTCGTGGCGAATTGGAAGCAAAATGCTGTAACCGGAAGCAATGTGCAAAACTTCCGCTTGGAGCCATCCTTCCTCTTGCTTCTGCACAAAGTTAGCAAGAACTGAGAGAATCTGGGGGTTGCATCTTTTGAGGTGCAACCCTCACTACTCTTTTCGAAGCTAATTCTCATTAATGTTGCGCTATACAATTCACCGACTGCTGTTGACCATTCCAGTACTGGTTGGGATTTCAGTGGTCGTGTTTCTGATCATGGCCCTAATTCCCGGAGATCCTGCAACCGCAATCCTTGGGGCCTTTGCCACTCCAGAAAATGCTACCAAACTCAGAGCTGAATTGGGCTTGGATCGGCCATTGATTGAACAATACTTCACTTGGGCGGGTAATCTTCTCTCGGGTGATTTTGGACGAAGCTATGCTTTGAATCGTCCGGTATTGGATGAATTATTGGAACGTCTTGGGCCTACACTCCTTTTGGCTGGGTCGGCGATGTGTGTCTGTGTTTTTCTTGGACTAATCTCTGGATTACTAGCTGCGGTCAAACAATACACATGGGTTGATCAGGGACTGACCCTTTTTACATTGATTGGGATTTCTGCACCATCTTTCTGGTTAGGCCTCATGGCAGTTTCCCTGTTCACCGTTCAGTTGGGTTGGTTGCCCGCAAGCGGAATGTACACGCCCTATGGAGATGAGAGTCTGGGTGATTTACTGGTCCACCTCTTGATGCCTGCAGTAACACTTGGATTAGTGGCGTCAAGCGTAATTGCAAGACTGACCCGCACCAGCATGTTGGAACAGCTTCGCCAGGACTACGTTCGTACTTCGCGGGCAAAAGGAGAGCGAGAAACCGCAGTAGTGATTAGACATGCTTTTCGGAATGCACTCGTTGGCTTGATTCCAGTTTTGGGTCTGCAGGCTGGATTCGTTTTAGGGGGTGCTGTCTACATAGAAACGGTCTTCCAATGGCCAGGCATCGGCAGGATGCTGGTCAATGCAATCTCCACACGTGACATCCTCCTTGTTCAAGGAGGGGTAATGATGGTGGCCACAATCTACGTATTCTTCAACTTATTGGCTGACCTGATTCAGCATGCTTTAGATCCGCGAATTCAGCATAGCCATGGTTGAAAAAACCACTCCAGCGCTGGAATTCTGGCAGAGATTGAATCGTAATCGATTGAGCACAGTGGGACTACTGATGCTGGGGCTCATCTTCGTGCTTTGTCTAATAACTCCCTGGCTCCCCCTGCCTGATCCAGATGCTACCGATCTGGCAAATCGTCTCAAAACTCCCTTAACTTCAAATCATTGGCTTGGAACCGATGAACTCGGTAGAGATCTTCTTTCAAGGCTGCTTTGGGGGACTCGAGTGAGCTTGGTGGTTGGGTTTGTGGCGACGCTTGCTGCAGCATTGGTGGGCAGTCTGATTGGTCTGGTCTCTGGATATTTTCAGGGCTGGATTGATAGCGGACTGATGAGGGGGGTGGATACTTTGATGGCATTCCCTTACATGTTGCTGGCACTGGCGATTGTGGCTGCCTTTGGCCCTGGGCTCCTCAATGCTCTCTTTGCCATTGCAATAGTAAATGTTCCCTTCTTCGCAAGAACGGTTCGAGGAGCTACGATCTCTTTGGTAAAACGAGAATTTATCTTGGCAGCGAGACTTGGTGGAGCGAGTCACTTTGATGTGCTTAGTCGTGAACTGCTGCCCAACATCCTACCTGTGATTGTCGTCACAATTTCAACCACGGCTGGATGGATGATTCTGGAAACTGCAGGATTGAGTTTCTTGGGCTTGGGTGCTCAGCCTCCGACTGCAGATCTTGGGTCCATGTTGGGTGAAGGAAGGAAGCTCCTCTTTACAGCGCCCCATGTTTCTACGCTTCCTGGGTTAGTAATCCTGATCTTGGTTATCTCCTTGAACCTGCTAGGAGATGGGGTCCGGGATGTTTTGGATCCACGTTTGCGGGGAGGAGCTTTGCGCAGTCCACAACCAAGGACAGAAGTCCTCAGTGCTGAGCCTGGCTCAGCTCAGGTTAGATCTGCGGAGAAGCTTGTTGTCCGTAACCTCACGACAGAATTATTTCAACAAGGACAAGCCAAGCCCCTGGTGAGGAATGTCGATTTTGAATTGAGGCCTGGAGAGTGTTTGGGGCTCGTTGGTGAGTCGGGTTGTGGGAAGTCTGTGACCGCATTATCTCTTGCAGCCTTGGCTGCGTCCCCGCCTCTACGAATTGCTTCAGGAACTGTAGAGCTGGACGGAGAGGATCTTCTGCGCCTTCCTCTCAGACTGCTTCAGGATATCAGAGGGAAACGAGTCTCCTATATCTTTCAGGATCCTCTCGCAACTCTAAATCCAGTGTTGACGATTGGTGAGCAGTTGATGCAGGTGATTCGGAGACATCAGTCACTTTCTGCTGGAGAGTGTTATACGGAGGCTTTGAGCCTGTTGTCCAAAGTGAGAATTCCTTCTCCCGAGAATAGGATGAAGGCCTATCCCCATCAGCTTTCTGGTGGAATGCGTCAACGAGTTTGTATCGCAATTGCCTTGGCTAATCGTCCTGAAGTTTTGATTGCAGATGAGCCGACCACCGCTTTGGATGTAACCATTCAGGCTGAAATCCTTTCATTACTCAATGATTTGAGACAAACGACTTTAGCGGATAGCCAAACCGGACAAGAAAAAGGTTTGTCAGTTCTGTTCATTACCCATGATTTGGGAGTTGTCTCAACAATATGTGAAAAAGTTGCGGTGATGTACGCAGGTCAAATCGTTGAGTTTGGAGAAACAAAATCACTTTTAGAATCTCCTGAGCATCCATATACACAAGCCTTGTTAGCGTGTACACCCCGACTGGGAGCAAAGGAGAAGGTTTTGGGCGGCATACCTGGGACACCTCCCCCCCCAGGTGCGTACCCTTTAGGATGTGGGTTTGTTGATCGATGCAAAGTGGCGTCTGCAAAATGCCAGCAACCGATCAATTTGCTCCAGCTATCCTCAGAAAGGCAAGTACGTTGTGTTCTCAAACAGGAGTCAAATGCCTGAGCCTCTTTTGCAATTTGATCACGTTACGAAAGAGTTTGACCTAAACAAGAACTGGTTTGGAAAACCGTCAAATGCGTTTCGGGCGGTTAACGAAGTGACTTGGCAGGTGGAGCAAGGAGCTGCCTTGGGAATCGTGGGAGAGTCAGGTTGTGGTAAGTCAACAATGGCTCGCATGGCAGTTGGCC
>CAJXNF010000273.1 GCA_913056375.1 uncultured Pseudomonadota bacterium
GTCCCGATTTGAGGGCCGCGGCAACGGTGCCGGGAGGCTCCAGTCGGGCTTGCCGCTGATCATGAAGACGTAGTCGTAGGCGTTGGTCCACCACTGCAGGAGCAGACCGCAGGTCATCCCGGTGAGGCCCATGCCGAGCACGATCCAGGGGAGGATCGTGGGCTTGGTCCCCATCGCCTCGTCGATCCCGTGGACCGGGAAAGGCGTGTAGGTGTCCCACTTCTGGTAGCCGGCGTCCCGCACCTTGCGGGCCGCGGCCATCACGCTATCGACATCGTCGAAGTAGGCGACGACTCCGTGGATCTCGTCGTTCTTCTTCTGGTCGGACATCTCGTTCAGCTCCGTTGGCTCAGGCGTCGTGTCGGGAAGCGGGGGCGGCGGCCGAGCCGCCAGCGGAATGACTCTCGCCGTGGTCCTCGCCGTGGTCCGCGACCACGCAGACCACAAGGGGGCGCCCCCGCTCCAGCCCATCGATCTGCTGGAGCAGGACATGGAGCTGCTGGAGTGCAAGGATCTGAAACGGATTGCACGTCGTCAGAAGCAGGACCTGGAGCGAGTGTTGGAGGCCTACCGCGAGATCATGGCACTTGAACCCAAGCCCGGACGCTCTTTCACCCCTCCTCCTTCCCACCACTACATCATCCCCGACGTCTTCATCTACCAAGTCAACAACGAATACAAGGTGGCTCTCAACGCTCACGGCATGCCGCGGTTGCGCATCAGCAACTACTACCGGGAGCTTGTAGACAACATGGAGGAAGACGGCAACTTGACGAAGGAGTACATCCAAGAGAAAATCAAGGCGGGTCAGTGGCTGATGAAGAGCATCGAGCAGCGGCAGAAGACGATCTACAAGGTGACCAAGAGTATTTTGCGCTTCCAGCGAAGTTTCTTCGAAAAAGGCATCCACTACCTCAAACCGCTGGTACTCAAGGATGTAGCGGAAGACATTGATGTGCACGAGTCAACGGTTAGTCGTATCACGACCAACAAGTACGTGCATACGCCACAGGGCATCTTTGAACTAAAATATTTTTTCACCAGCGGCATTGATCAGGAGCAGGGCGAAGCCGTCTCTTCCAAGCGGATCAAGGACATGATCCAGCAGATGGTTCAGAACGAAGACGTGCGTTCCCCCTATACAGACCTGCAGATTGCAGATATCCTGCAGAAACGCAGTTCCATCAAGGTTGCACGCCGTACGGTTGCCAAGTATCGGGAGGCACTCAACATCCTGCCTTCCAATAAACGCAAACAATTGTTCTGAGAAAGTAGTTATGGGTATTTTCAATCGTTTCGTCAATGTCCTGCGCGCCAACGCCAACGCCGCATTGGACCAAGCTGAAGATCCGGAGTTGATGCTGACGCAGATGATCAGCGACCTGGAAACCCAAAAGAGAGAAGCCAAGCAGCGAATGACTGAAGCGCTGGCCCTGCAAAAACGCTTTCAGCGTCAGACGGAGCAGGAAGAGGCTGAGGCACAGAAGTGGGAAGACAAGGCCGTGCTGGCGGTACAGAAGGGCAAAGATGATTTGGCGAAAGATGCTCTGATGCGCAAGAAAGAGCACGCTCGTCGTTCCGAAGAGTTCCGGCAGCAGCTTGCTTCCCATGCTCGCAACTCGGATTTACTCCGGGATGGCTATCAGCAACTGGAAGACAAGATCGAAGAGATCAAACGTAAGAAGAGCTTGCTCGTTGCCAAGCAGAAGCAGGCAGAAGCCCAGGAGCAGATCTACCAGACGATTGAGGGGCTTGGAGACAACGTCAGCGCAATGGAGGCAATTGACCGGGCGGAAGAGAAGATCGAGCAGATGTCAGCACGGGCGGAGGCGTATCAGGAGCTGAGTCTGGAAGATGGCCGCGAAAGCCTGGACAAAAAATTCAAGGAACTGGAGCACGAGTCTCCAGATATGGATGACGAGCTCATGGCCCTTAAGCAACGAGCCCTGCCGGACGCTCAGAAAAAGCTACCTGAGACCACGACCGCTCCAGAGACTCCAGCTGAAGAGGAAGACAAACCGATTATTCCTCCAGTCAGCAACATCGGCATGTTCGGTAAAATGAAGTAACTTTCCTCTCGAGTCGACGTTCAGCCCCTACGCAGTGGTGGTTGACGTCGACGCCGGCCTTCCTCTCGTCGTGTCACTGCGGATTTCTGCTGCAGCGGCACTCCCAGCGCAACTTCCTGATTCATCAATAGTGGTCTCAAGATTGGAACCGAACTCAGGGGCACTTCCTGATCACACTGTATCAGGCACGCAATGATCCGCTCTCGGGTTGATTCATCCAGAAACAAGCTACGTAACTGCACCCACTCCGTACTATCCCAATCCAGCTCTTGGGAAGGAGCCTTTTCCTTGCGCATAGGGATACTCCCGATCTGAAGAATATTCATCCATGAAGTATGTTGGGTTGTCCGATTCAGTTACGATAAAAGCATTGTCGTACTGAAGGGGGGCAGACCCAACTCGTCAGCGCTGCGACCACAACAACCAGAAATTGTTATGTTTAGGGCGATTTGCTGACCCATTGAAGCTGCACGTGCAATTGTTGGACTGTTTGCCCTTTCAACTCAACGGAACGTTGCAGATTGAGTTCAACCGTGTCGACAAAGGGAAGTTTTTCAAACTGCTGTAGAATGCTAGCAATGTGAATCGGGTCCATCAGCAACAGGATCAGGTTGGCGCCTGTGGGGGTAAGCTGCATCTGCTCCAGCCAGGATTCTCCCAAGGCGTTTGAGATCGCATCCAGGTAATCAATGTTTACACGAGGGCGAGCTGCAATTTCAGCTTCCCAGGCTTTACGAGCTTGCTCGCGTTGTAGATCAACCGGGGGATTCACCTTACGGTGTTGTTCCAGGCGGGCTTCCAGTTGTCGCAGCTCCTGGCGCAGTTGATCTCGTCGTGATTCCCAGTGATGAATGGTGAAAGCCCCACCTGCAATACTGAGCAGCACGAACAAGACGGCCACCCAACGAAGGATACGCTTGAGCGAAGTTCGCGGACGATACCACTGAAAATTCTTCTCGGGATGTGGTGTTTGTAGAATTTGTTGAAGCAGGGAGCGGTTCAGTTCTCCGTGGTCGTCGACCAAGCGTTGTTCCTGCCAGGGAACCTGATCAAGCAGATCTTCCCGCCAGAGTTCCTCGGTTTGACGTTCCCACTGGGGTAGTGACCAGAGTTGTTGCAGGCTGCCACCATGCCAACGAAGGATTGTAGTCTGTCCCAAGCCTTTGAGCAGCCAGTCTCCTTCGGTGGGCAGGGTCTGGGACCATGGCAGTAGTACCTGTAAGACCTGTAGCGGACGTGATCTTCCTTGTGTGAGTAAACGTTGTAGCTCGTGAGCCTGTGGACTGAGTTGGGCCAGGAGAGTTTTTGGGGGCGAACCTTTGAGATGTTGCCAACCGACAGGTTGTTGTGGTCCGGGTAGTTCGGGCAGTTGAAGATGATGACGCAGGTAGAAGGGCCATTCTTCCGTACGGACAGGGAGGGTCTCTGCTGCTTCCAGCCAAATCCAGGGGAGTTCCAGTAGCAGTCGACAGCGTTTGTATTGCTGGCCTTTGAGCAGTTCAACAACTGTTGCAGGCTGGATGGGCTCCGTCTGTTGATGCCAACGGAGGATTTGATTTGCCTGGATCAGGCAGCAGGAGTGTTTTCCCAACCAGATGTGCAGGGTGTGGAAGTCCTGCCAGCGTTTAGAACGCCATGCGGGGAAACGCATCTCACCCAGGTGCTCGGCCATAGATCTGTGTCCACTGGCGGAGGGACGTCAGATCCAGGGATTCCAAGGATTCCCAGCGGCAGCGCCACTGCCAGTTTCCTTCTGCAGTACCCGGAATATTGAAACGGCAACTTGCGTCCAAGTTGAGCCAATCCTGCAATGGAGCGATCGCCCAGACTGCTGAAGAAGACCAGACCAGTCTCATCAGAGCAGGACTGACAGTGCCTTCGTCCACGGGTTCTTGAAGGTAATCTTGAACCTGCAGCTGCTGAGTGGCGCTCAATTCCTGCCACCATCCACGAGTGGTGTTGTTGTCGTGAGTGCCTGTATAGGCGACTGCTCGAGGACTATAGCTGTGGGGTAGGAAGGGATGCTGGGGATCATTGTAGAAAGCGAATTGCAGCACCTTCATTCCTGGAAAGCCACAGTCACGTCTCAAGGCATGTACCTCTGGGGTGATGAGACCCAAATCCTCGGCTACAATCGGTAACTCCCCCAGCGCAGCTCTCAGCGATTTGAATAACTCCAAACCTGGACCAGCTTCCCATTCACCGACCACAGCCGTGGGTTCACTGGCAGGAATAGACCAGAAGGACTCAAACCCTCGGAAGTGATCGATCCTTACCCATTGCACCCAGCGCAGCAGCGCAGAGAGTCTTTGTTTCCAGAAGGAATAGTCTTCTGCTGCAAGAGCCCGCCAATCATAGAGAGGATTGCCCCAGCGTTGGCCTGTCTCGCTGAAATAGTCAGGCGGCACACCGGCTACGTGGGAAGGTTGTCCGTCTTCCTCGAGTTGAAACCATTGTCGATGAGCCCAAACCTCGGCACTGTCGTAGGCTACGAAAATTGGGATGTCTCCGAAGAATTCGACCTTCCGCTGAGTAGCATAATCTCGTAGACGCCGCCACTGACGGTCAAAGATGAATTGTTGCCACTGTACTTCGGTGATTGTGGCTGCGTGTTCGGCTCGAAACTGGGTCAGTGCTTGGGGTTCTCTTTGTGTAAAGGGAGTGGGCCATTGATCCCA
>CAJXNF010000274.1 GCA_913056375.1 uncultured Pseudomonadota bacterium
GGCTGGTTTGTTACCTTCATGGGCACCTCGTCGGGCTAAGATGATCGTGATCAACTTGAAGAGGTTGTCACGATAGTGTGATTACAAACAAAGAAAAAATGGATTTCTCGCTGAGGGAGTAATCCAAAAACTTGCTTACTCACTGTATCGGCAGTTGTGCCAGAAACTTGAGTAAATTTTCAGAATTTTTTTGCTGAAGGCTGTAGTTGGCGCAATAGCGCTTCTGCCAGAGATCCTTCAGACTGAGCCATCGATTGTGCGTACTGCTCATCCAACATGGAGCGGAAGATCTTTTCACCATTGGACTCCGGCAGCAAGTCCGACTTAAATCCAGCTTCTCGCATGGTTTTGAGCATCTGCTGAGTGAGTAGTGCCTCGAAGTCCTCTGCGGCTTTGCGCAGTCGGACATCATCATTGTTCAGTTTGCTCGTCTCTTCTGTTTGTATGGTGCGCTGCATCAAAGGCATCAGCGCAGGATTGAGCTTCATGGCTTCCTTACTGAATGATGAGTTCTGCGTGCAAGGCACCGGCTGCTTTAACAGCCTTGAGCATCTCGATCAGATCTTTACTGGAGGCTCCAATTTTGTTGAAGCCATCCACAATTTCTTTCAAGTCTGCTCCTCCCTTGAACATGAAGACTCCCGACTCAATGATATTTCCCTCTGGATTGGCTTCAGGGTCAGCAGCAGGGGTTTTGACCTGAATGCTCAGGCCACCTTGAGAGATTGCGATGGGAGAAATTCGTACCTGACCACCCATGACTACGGTGCCGGAACGTTCATCAAGTACTACCTGTGCCACACTGTCTGGGGTAATCTCCATATTTTCTATACGGGAAATTAACTCGACAGTCTGTCCAAGATAACTATCCGGTACAAGAATTTCGACAGTACCCGCATCTTTGGCTCTTGCAGTGCGATATCCCAAATTCTGGTCAATAAGCTTTGCGAGCCGGAACGCCGTCGTAAAATCTGGAGATTTAAGATTTAGGAATAGCCGAGCACGACTATTTAGATTTAAATTAATCTCTCGTTCTACCAAAGCTCCGCCTGGAACTGCACCAACAGAAGCAACCATGCGGGCTCCCACCGGTAATCCAGCTAGTTCCTCTGGAGGCAAGGCTTCCGCACGACTGACACCTTGTGGGATACCAGAGATCGGGCCTTGAGCTACCGCATAGACCAAGCGATCTGGGCCTCTCAGGGGTGCCATCAGCAAGACACCACCACGTAGAGATACTGC
Source organism: uncultured Pseudomonadota bacterium (assembly GCA_913056375.1). Taxonomy (GTDB): domain Bacteria; phylum SAR324; class SAR324; order SAR324; family NAC60-12; genus JCVI-SCAAA005. The sequence continues at coordinate 1,243 of CAJXNF010000274.1, forward strand.
ATCTCCAATGGTAGCTGCTGTTACATCCAGACGTTGGCCAGATTTGGAGAAAGCAGGCAGCGTGGCTGTCAACCAAACTGCGGCAATGCTCTGACCACTGATGTCTTCGCTAGCTAGACTGATTCCAACTCGCTCCAAGGCGTTAACGATTGGCTTACGTGAGAGTAAGCTCCCTGGACTGTCTCCAGTGCCATCCAGACCCACAACGAGCCCAAAGCCGATCAGTTGGTTATCACGGGCTCCCCGCAGATTTGCGATGTCTTTGACCCGCACTCCCCAGGCTGGTGAGGCTATGGTTAGGAAAAGTCCCCAGATCAGTAGTAGCCGAAATCCCTTACGAAACATGATTGCCTTTTGCAAGTAAACTCGCTGTGTGCTGCCAGAGTGGGTAGCACCAGATTCAAGTTCGGTGCCAGTCAATTGGCCTGTTTCTGGCCGTCTAGTTCTCTTCGATGGCTTTGTTGCGGTAGAATTGCAGATCCCCTGCTTCAGTGCCCACGATTAAATCCAGATCTCCGTCAGAGTCGTAGTCAACAAAAACTGGTACACCCCCAACAGGCATGCTCAGCTTGGCGAGGGGTCCATCATTCAGTTTCCACCCCCAAGGGGTGTCCTGGGTAGCATCTGCAGGACGAAATTCGATCAGTCGGCCTCCATCAGAACCGACAACCAACTCATTTTGTTGATCATTGTTAAAGTCAGCAAAGACCGGTACAGCACCCAGCCCAACGTCTAGATCAAGAAATCGTCTATGATAGAGCCGGAATCGAAAACCTGTACCATTGGCTTCTTGAAGATACAGGCGCATATTGCCACCGAAGTTGCCAAGGAGCAAATCAGCCCGGCCGTCTTGATTGACGTCGTAGATGGCAGGGATTGAATTACGTCCGCTGGTCACACCATTCATAGGTCGTGGATCTCGGAAAAATTCTGGGAATTCCGGAGTACCACGGTTTTCCCAGAACAGCACGCTACCACTTTCATTGCCGACCAAGAGATCTTTGTCACCGTCACTATCTACGTCAGCAAAGACGGGAGCTGCGTTAGCTCCACCACTATATTCCAGAAAGTTCTCATCCATTAAATTCCAGCGATCCGATCCATTTTCTGGGTCATTTTGGAAACTTCTTAATTCTCCTCTACGGTTCCCAACGATCAGATCCAAGTCACCATCTCCATCCAAATCCAATAATGCTGGTACAGCACGATTCCCAAAGTTTTGCCCTGCGAATCGCTGACTCACAAGTTCATAAATGGGCTCACGAGGTAAGATTGGAGTTGGTGGAGGAACTAACTGAATTGTGGGTTCTGGGGGCAGATCAGCGAAATCCTGGCCTTCTACAATTCTTGGTCGCTCCAAGGTGTTTGCCGTCATCACTGGTTCTGGTGGAGCGATGTCTGTAGGTTGCTGCTTACCAATAAACAACCAACTCAGCAGATGTCCATCTTCATCTCCAACTAGTAAATCCTGCTGTTGGTCGCCGTTTAGATCAACCAAGAATGGCGCACTACTGCCCACAGTTTCGAGGTCTTGCCAAATCTGGGCTTGTTGCTGCCAACCAAGGCTGACGGGATAGTTGGGTTGTGGTTGGTGAGTCAACAATTGCAGCGTGCCACTGCTTTCGCCAATCAGTAAATCCGCGTTCTCATCGTCATCCCACTGAAAAATTGCAGGGACTGCGTTACCGGAGGAAGACTGCGCATTTGCAAACCGAGCACTTTCCAATACAAAATTGGCCTTTTCAGAACTCCCCTGATTTTCAAAGTAGATCAGGAAGCCTTGGCTGTTGCCCACCAGCAGATCTAAGTCAGAATCCCCATCCAGATCACGAATCAAGGGTGTGCTACGACTGCCAATATCAATTTTTGCAAAGCGGACTTCGGCCATCTGCCAGTCTGGGTTTTCCTTGCTACCTTCGTTACGTAACAGGTCTAAGGTACCATCCTCACGGCCCACCAGAATATCAAGGTCTCCATCTCCATCGAGGTCAGCGAGGGAAGGTGCACTGAAACTACGACCATTTGGTGCAAGCGCAGGGAATTCCACTCGAGACCAGTCAGGATCCTCAGTTCCTCCTTGATTAACGTAGGCATAGAGTGCGCCAGAGCGGCTGCCCAAGAGTAGATCTGAATCTCCGTCTCCATCCCAGTCACCAGCTGTGACCAAGGTGTGTCGATCCTCGGGGAGTAGTTCGCCAATATTGAAGAAATTTTCGGTGACGGGCCAGTAACGATTGCGGCTGCGCGCTTCTCGAGAAACGGGCGGCTCAGCTGTTTCTGTTGTTGTCTCCTCATCATTGGCCACAGGTGCGTTGACTTGCATTGTATACATGTTGCCTGGGGCTGCTGCATTGCTGGATGCCTGAGGATCAGGCACTACATCCGGCCCAATTTCTGTAGACAGAAAGCTTGGACTTGGACGCAGGCTGCGTTCCACAATTTCTTCAAGTGTGGTTACTTCCAAGGGGAGGCCAAATCCTTCTAGCAGCGGTGGGAGGCAGTTTGGAAAGACATCAATTTGAGCGCAGGCTTCTTCCATCAAGGCCAGCGGTGCTTTCCTTGGATCGAGGTTGACTCTTCGCAAAGCCGCTACTTGCTTGAGTCCAGTGGTGATGGGATCCCGATTTTCATAGTAAAGAATTCGAGAAGTGCGGGTGCCAATCAGTAACTCGGGATAGCCATCTCTATTGACATCGAAGAAGCGAGGAGCAGCGAATCCACCAGTGTTGATGAAGAGGAAGCGACTGGATTCTAGTTCCCATTCGGGCTGAAGCTTAGTACCTCGATTTAGGTAGAAATCAATACGTCCTCTGGACTTGCCTACGAGAATATCTTGGTCCCCATCACCTTCCCAGTCCACAAAAGTTGGAGTTGCATCCACTTCTGGAGAAATATTACCGATCAGTTGTGTCCTAGCTTTTTCACAACCCTTGATCCGAGAACGTTGAGAGGGCACATCGGGGCAGAATAGTGCGCGGGTAGCAACTCCTTGATTGTAAAAAAGTTTTGTGTCTCCTTGCTGATTTCCAAGTAGCAGGTCTGCTGCTCGGTCTGCGTTGACATCACTGAAGCTAGGGACACTGTTGCCATTGACCTGAATGTTCATGTAGGCCGGAGTGACCAACTCCAGCACGGGCAGTAAGGCGTTCCCCCGATTTTGGTAGAAGAAGATGGTGCCGTCCCCAGAGCCAACAAACAAATCAAGGTCACCGTCATCATCAATATCAAACCAGGTAGGCGCTGCGTTGGTGCCAACATCAATCACACGTTTAACGCGGACCTTGCGGCTATTTTGAACATCTTCCTGAAATGCGCTGAAATCCTCAGTTTCTAGACGGAATTGGTTGTCACCTGGGTTTCGAAACAGGGCGATTCGGCCATCGCTTTTGCCAACAAAAAGGTCTTCGTCTCCATCACCATCAAAATCAGCAAAGCTTAGAATGCTTCTTTCAAATCCACGCGTGTAGAGTAATTGCTCTTGTCCATTCAATTT
>CAJXNF010000275.1 GCA_913056375.1 uncultured Pseudomonadota bacterium
GTCACCAACTTTCGCAAAGCAGGAGCGATCATCATTGGTCGCACAAACACCCCAGCATTCTCCCTCCGCTGGTTCACACGAAACCAATTGCATGGCCATACAATCAATCCGCACAACTCCAGGATTACTCCCGGTGGTTCCTCCGGAGGTGCCGCTTCTGCAACAGCTTCAGGAATTGGCGCGATCGGGCACGGCACAGACATCGGGGGTTCAGTCAGATATCCAGCCTATGCCTGTGGACTCCAAGGGCTTCGCCCAACTCAGGGACGCTTTCCTGCCTGGAATCCTTCGGGGAAAGACCGGCATATTGGTGCTCAGTTGATGGCGGTTTCAGGGCCACTTACCAGGACAATCGCTGATCTGGAGTTAGCCACCAAAGCGATGGCTGGTGCAGATCTAAGAGACCCCTGGCATGTTCCTCTGCCGTATCAGATGGGTGATTTTCCTCGGAGGGCTGCGCTCTGTGTGAATCCAGATGGCATGCAAACAGAGGAATCCGTTGAAAAAGCAGTTCGGCAAGCTGCTGAAAGGCTCAAAGATGCGGGTTGGGAGATAACGGAAGTAGAGAGCCCACCGTTTCAGGAACCAGCTAGATTGCAGGCTATTCTCTGGCTTGCTGAAACACATCGTGTAGGAACAGGCATTCTAGACAAAGAGGGAGATCCCGATGCCATCCACGTCTTTGGGGAGATGACCAAACTCTCTCCCGTACCAACGATAAATGATGTATTGGATGCTTTACAGGCACGGTTGGGGTTTCTTCGGGATTGGCAACTTTTCTTGGAGAAATATCCTGTCTTGATCTGCCCTACTTCGAGCGAACCTCCCTTTCCAGATTTGCTGGATCTGCAGGATTTCCCAAGAGTGATTAAGGCTCAACTTACCCAGGTAGGCCTTCCTTTGATGGGCATTCCGGGTCTCTCCATCTTCACGGGATACAATGAGAGTCCTGATGGAAAGATACCAATGGGCGCTCAACTGGTGGGGGCACGCTTCCGAGAGGATATTCTCATTTCTGCTGCCAAAGAGATTGAGGCACGCAGCCCCAAGATTGAAATTGCAGAACCGTAATTGGCCTAGGCGGACTGGATGAAGAGAAGCATGCCAGTTTGAAAAATATTTCTGAACTCAGTTAAGTAGGGTTCCGTTGAATCATGAAGGAACCCTTCTCAGTCTGAAGTTCATTCAGAGGTTGCTTTTCTACTTTTACAGCCTCCATCTTTTGCGTTTTTCGAACAATCAACTGAACCATTTGGAATTGATAACCATAGTTTTTTCTTTCCATAGGATAACCTTCCTCTTTAAAAGTTGATGTAGGCCTAAGCTAACAAATGTTGGATGGATTACTCTGGCTGGTGATCCAGAATATCCCAGCACACGGTCAGGACATGATAGTCCGTTTTACCAGGTGGCGACTTGAGTCTATCAATTTTTTGGCCCTCTCGAGAGAGAATCCTAAACCAGGCACCATGCTGGTGATCCACAAAATGATCCCAGGCGTAACGCCAGAATTCCAAATAATCATCTCGATAGTTTGGCTTTTCTGTCAACCAAAAAAGACGCCAAGCTGTAGCAATGGACTCCGCCTGAACCCAAAAATACTTAGTGGGCGCACAGGTCTCTCCATCGGGTGCAAACCCATAGAAGATCCCCCCATAATTTGCGTCTCTTCCATCTTTCATTCCATTTCTATAAAGCATCTCTGCGCGATCTAGATACCAGGATTGGGGACGAATTTCCAAAAGACTCAACAGGAGACGGGCCCACTCTACCTGGTGTCCAGGTTGAAAGCCCCAGGGCTTGAAGAGATCATCTGGCTGATCCTTGTGATACTCCATATCCGGAAGCCAATCTTGCGTGTAGTGTTCCCAGACGAGCCCGCCATTCAAATCCGCCAATTCTAGAGCAAATTTCTGAGCTAGTTGCTCGGCTCTGTCCAAGAATTTTTCATCACTTGTTGCTTTCCAAGCCGCTAGACAAGCCTCACACATGTGCATATTGGCATTCTGTCCACGATAGCTATCGGGCTCTCTCTCTGACCAACTCAATTCATCAAGGTAAGCTCCCTGAGTTGGCTCCCAAAAATGTTGTTCCAGCAGAGACCACACGTCATCAAGGACGGACCGAGCGGAGGCAAGCCCAGCTTGCAGCGCATGAGCGGCAGCAAATAGAACAAAAGCGTGCCCATAGGCCATTGCTCTGCCATCGCTAACTTGGTCTCCTGTTAATTCCCAAGCATAAAAACCATCTGGCATCTGATGGGCTGAAGTCAGGAATCGGAGCCCATGTTCTGCCAGCGCCAAGTCCTCAGGATTTCCCTCTCGGCAGTATGCACCTGCAAAGTTAAAAATGAAACGACAAGAACTTACTAGATGCCTGAAATCTTTATCAAAAAGAGACCCATCATCTTCGAATCCGTGAAAGAATCCACCCCTTGGATCGAGGGCTCGTCCCCTGTAAAAATTCAGTACTTTCTGGACGTGATCCTTTAGAAATTCTGCATCTTCAAAGTCAGGGTAGGACAAGGAAGCTGATGTCATGGGATTTATCTCAATCATGGTAAGAGGGAAACTTCAATTATTTTCAGAAAGGTTGAGCACAAGACCCCACTTGATTATGTGATCGATTGTTCACGAATATGGTAAGCACCTCAAGCACTGAAGATTGATCACAACTTGGAAAGTCTGCACCGAGTTGAGATTTTTTCCGGAGCTTCCTGATCAACTGCTGCCAAACCAAATGAACCTTTCGATCTCTAGACTCAGCGTAGCCACGATATGAACGGCATTGTCATCACCCTGGTACTGGGGGCAGCACTATCTCATGCCCTCTGGAATTTGCTGCTGAAGCAAACCGAGAGCAGGCTCATGATGATGATGTCGATGCACACGGTCACGGGCTTACTGGGGTTGGCGCTCATTCCGTTTATTGGCCCTGTGGAGGAAGCCGCCTGGCCGATGCTCCTGATGTCTACAGTCGTTCACGGCGGCTACTATGTTTTTTTGACCTTTTCCTATCGCAACGTAGAACTTGGTCAAGCTTACCCAATCTTGAGAGGTACAGGACCAATTGTGGTCTTTTTAGCTTCCTTGCTATTCTTGAATGAACCCGTCTCAACGCTCCAGTTATTCGCTTTCTTTTTGATTGCTGGAGGAATCTTGAGCCTCAGCCTGCGTTCCTTCAGATATTTTCAACAACAGCCTTCAACAATTTTTTATGCGCTCGGCACTGGTGTTCTGATCGGAATTTACAGTTTGATCGACGGAATTGGGGTAAGAAATTCAGGAAACGTCCTTGGTTATATCTGCTGGCTTTTCTTCCTGGAAATGTTGATGGTGCAAGCCTACGCTTTCTATTTTTACAGAGGCGAAACAATCCCCCGCTTGATCAAGCTTGGATGGAACGGTGTCTGGGCTGGTTTGCTGGCAGCCTATGCCTACGGATCTGTGCTTTGGGCCATGGAATCGGCTCCCATCATGCTGGTTGCAGCACTTCGAGAAACGAGTGTGGTGATGGCCTCAGTGCTTGGCATCCTGATCCTAAAAGAAAGCAAAGACCTTCTAAAAGTTCTGGCTGCCGTGCTGGTCACACTGGGAATTGTTCTCCTCAAAGCCTAGAACCAAAGAGAGCATCAGGAAGCTGCCGAAAGATTTTTTGGAGCAAACTCTAAAATCTCTGGGGATGTTGAACCTTGCAACTGATTGATCTCCTTCTCTACTTCACTCACAGCATCACGACCCACATGAACCTCCAAAGAAAGCTCAAATTTCCTGCTCGTCAGTGGCTCTAAGAGGACCACTCGACCATTTTCACGTTCGAAACGCTTCGGGTTTGGGAAATTGGATCCTGGTTCCAACCCTGTCACATATCCATTCTTCAGTGATGCGGTATTCTTCCAAAGCGAAAAACAGGGCATTTGTTCCAAAGAAAAACTCATCGAAGTCCCAAGATCCCCTGCCTGGTTACGCAACATCACCTTAGATTCGCCAGAAGAATCCCCCAACAATTCGTAGAAATATACTTGCTCTACATAACCGTTCGTAGGTCCACGGAATTCCGAAAGCGTAGTTAAATCCTCTCGGGCTCGTTGATCTCTGGGGGCTGCTAACCTTACAGGTGCGACCAATTGGGAACCTTCCCCTAAAAAGGGAGGTCCGTAGTTGCAGTGATACAGCATTTCGATTTCTTCTGGTGTCGTATTCAGGTTGGTCACTTCATCCACAATGGTCAGCTTGTTTGAGCCGAGTTCTGTTGAAATTTCGGTTGTGAGTCGCAGTGCTGGACCAAACAGCATGGTTTCCTCAACAATCCCTCGAATCCTCAGAATCGTTGGGGTGCCAACCTCCACCTGAACCTCAACAAACCTCGCCGGAATATTGGCAATCTTTCCATGGAGTGGAAGAAACACCTCCGCTTTGTTTCCATTGTTATCAACGATCACATCATTTCCCGGAGCGCCATTGCTGCTCAGGCCACAGCGTACAATCCACTCATTGAAACCTTTCAACCACCCCAGGCCACCGCGGTCGTTTAGTTCGATAAAGGCCGGATGCACAAGATCCTTTACAGGCGAGTCCCAGCCGAGATTCTTGCCCGAATAGGATCCTCTCCAAATCCCCATGCCTCGAGTTGGGACCACGGCAAAAGAAAAATTCCCATTATTCACCTCGATCAAATCAATTCCCTGCTGAAGGCCCCCCTGCAAGGTGGACTTCTTAA
>CAJXNF010000276.1 GCA_913056375.1 uncultured Pseudomonadota bacterium
AAGTTCGAAGCCAACAACTGGCCTTGGGCATCGTAAGGCATTTCTTCCCAAAGCCCCCAGCCAAGCCCTTGCAACACGCCACCTTGCACTTGCCCTTCAATCAACATCGGGTTGATCGCAAAGCCTACATCCTGAACCGCAATGTAGTTTTTCGGCGACACCTTTCCGGTTTCTGTATCCACTGCCACCTTGACTGCGTGAACAGCAACAGCAGGTGCATTTTCCTGGATGGAATTGCTGGATGTCGCAATCACGGGACCGGCACCACCTTTGCGAGATTCAGCCTGCTTGGCCAATTCCGCTAATGAGATGGCTTTACTGGGCAGACCACTCACATGAACAGAACCATCCTCAAATACTAAATCTTGCTCGGAGGCCTCAAAATGTTCAGCTGCCAGCTTGGCGAGCTGATCCTTGACGTTTCTCGAAGCCCCTGAAATGGCTCCGGCTAGACTGTAGCTGACCTGGCTGCCACCACTTGGTGGAGCCACTGGGCCTGTATGTGAATCAACCTGGATGATCTCTACTTTCGAGGGATCAATGGAGAGGACTTCTGCAACAATCTGGACAAAACCACTGTTGATTCCAGAAATATCCACGGATCCCACCTGCACCTGAACATTCCCGTTGGGCAACATTCGGCAGACCGCGGATGCCGGTGACACTCCACACGGCCACAAGCCAACTGCAATGCCCCAACCCTCATTTTCATTGGTCTGACGATTCTGCCAAAGCTCACTTTCTTTGAGAGTATTCAGGCATTCTTTCAGTCCAAGGCTTGGCCAGGGATTTCCGTTGCTCATCAAGTCACCGGAGCCAGCTGCGTTTTGTAAGCGAAACTCCAGTGGATCCAGCTTCAGGCTACGGGCCAGTTCGTCCATGTGAGACTCCATGGCGAAACTCGCAGTCTGAGCAGTCGGCGCCCGGTAAGCTCCTGCCATTGGTTTGTGAGTGACCACTTCACGGCAATCAATTTTCAAGTGAGGCGTACGATATCCACTGGCTAGTAGTTGGGCCAGTAGTCCACTCCACCAGGCAGCTGCGAAGACCCCATTATCTACGTCAATTCTTGCTTGAATTGCGCAGATGGTCCCATCTTGCTTGACTCCCATCTTGAGCCAGACTTCGGCAGCAGGCGCTGGCATCGAAGTCATGAAGTCTTCCGTTCGAGTCAACTCCAATTTTACTGGGGCTTTCATTTCCAACGCTACCGCTGCGGCCAAGGGTTCGAGCATCCCGTGCTTTCCACCAAAGCCTCCACCAATCACCATTGGTACAACCTTTACCTTCGGATGAGGCAAATCAAGCAATCGAGACACATCATTGTGCACCGTCCTAGGGCCTTGGGTACTTGTGTAAATCGTCATGATCCCCATCGGATCAGGGCTGGCGACACACACCTGAGGTTCCATGTAGCCCTGATGAACAATCCCGGTGCGATAGTCCCGTTCCAGCACTAGATCTGCTGCTGCGAATCCCTCTTCCACATCTCCCCGTGTATACGAGTTCATCGAATGGACGTTGGGGGGAAGACTACTTGAGTCAGCATCACCCTTTTCGACAGCCCCATGGTCTCCGCTGACATCTGATTCGTCACGGGGGATTCCATTGGGCCACACGAGCGCGGCGCCTGGCTTGAGTGCAGAGGCGATATCAGCGACTACATCCAACTCTTCGTAGTCTATATCAACTGCAGAAGCTCCATCCCAAGCTGCCTGGGGAGTTTCGCCGACGACCACCACTACAGGATGACCCTGAAACATCACTTCATCACGAGCCAGCAGGGCTCCTACTCGTGAGGCTGCTTTTTTTCTCCAGTGAGTCAAGTCACTGGCATCGAGCACAGCGCGCACCCCTGGCATCGCGAGCGCGGCTTCCTTATCAATCGAAACGATACGTGCGTGGGCATGTGGACTGAGGACTGGTCGCAGATGCAACATTCCAGGTAGCTGAAGATCTGCGGTATAACGCGCTTGCCCCTTGAGCTTTTCAGGTGCGTCAATGGTTCCCCGAGGCTTGCCGATGTACTTGAACTGAGAAGGTGCGCTCTCACCAGAAATAGGTTTGCTCATGATTTGAACCTGTTGGAAGTAGTGAAGACATGTGATGATGCCAGCAGTATGAACAGCGGTGGATTTGGATGCAAGCAGAGAATGATATCCCAGTAATTCTCAAGTATGTCTAAAAGAAGTCGCTTCTCCCCCAGCTCTCCTCCCCAGACAAATTTTACTCTGATAAACCATTGATCTCTAGACGAGGCGGCATTCTGTCAGTTCCTCGCCGTTGAAATCAACTCACTCTCAGGAGGATCCGATGGCTACAAAAACAAAGAATGTTCCGAAGTTCAGCACCTTCACTGCGTTTCTGTCAAATTTTCGTAAGACCCTACAAGAGAAAGTGCATCTGAAGGGCAGCGCTTCCGAACAAAGCTCCATAGGCTGATCACAGCACACTCCTCTCAGGTAGCCTTGAAGCATGAACGTGTTCAGGGCTCCCTCTTCGTCAGTTTCTTCCTCTCTGAAAATTCAACTAAAAGATATTCTCTCCGATCCCATGCTGCTGGGAAGCTTTTTCATACAGTGACTTGGTCTCAGGAAGCCATTGTGAGAGTCGCTGCTTGCGATTTTCATTGCTGGGATGAGTCGACATGAATTCTGGACCACCGTCCCCACCTGTGGCCTGGGCCATGCGTTCCCAGACCTCAATCGCCTCTGCTGGGTCATAACCAGCTTTGGCCATATAGATTTGTCCGATCCGATCGGCATCGGTCTCGTCGTCACGACTGAACTTGCGTTCGAAGAAAGCCAACCCCATCGCACCAGCAGCCCCTCCGATCGTTGCGAGAGCCTTGCACTCCTGGGACTCACAGTAGAATTCTGCGGCCAGCACTGCGATTCCAGCAACTGCTGCGGTTGCCAGTTGATTTTCGATGGCTTGTGCATAGCCATTCATCCCATGGCGCCGAGTAGCGTGAGCGACTTCATGCCCGATCACCGCTGCTAGAGCCCCTTCGGTCTTGAGGACGGGGAGGATTCCCGTGTAGACCGCCATCTTGCCTCCTGGCATACACCAAGCGTTGAGTTCAGGGCTCTCGATCAGCTCGATCTCCCAGTCAAAGGGTTCTCCAGAGGCTTTCGCAATCCGCATTCCCACACGCTTGACCATTTCTACCAAGCGCTTGTCCTTGGAAAGCTTCGATTCTGCGATGACTTGCTGGTAAGACTTGCTGGCTTCTAGGTTGATGCGCTTTTCATCGACAGTGTCCGGAGCCAAGGTTCGTACTACTTTTCCGGAACAGCCAACCAGCATTAGACCTGTGATCAATCCGATGATCAGTCTTTGCAACTTTTTCATTTTTCTCTCAATGGGGGAGCAAAAGTGAGGATGAATTAGTGAATTCTCAACCTAAGACAAATTCATTCACATGACAAGATTTGGACTGTGGAAATTAAGGTGACAGACCGTTCTTTTTGCTGAAAGAAAACCCTCCTGCAACGGGAGATTTAGAGGGTAGACTCAGACCTAGATGCAAACCTGGTTTCCAAATAACTCAACCCAACCGCTAAAATATAACTTGGTTCAAAAGCGAGTGGGGATCCAAGAAAGCTTTCATCACAAAATTAACAGTTTTCTCGCAACCACTCATCTTTTTTTTGATGCAGATGAATGCCGAAGCTTCTGCTTCTTTTCTGATAGAACCGGCCATCAGCTCTCATTTCTAAAGAAGATCTTTTGGGGGGAATCAGATTAACGGAATGAAGATCTACCATTTTTCTGATTTCCTGAGGACCGAGCTTTAACAATGGCTAAGTGTTGTTAGGAAGTTGCCAAATATTCGGCTTAGATAGCTTTGGAAGGCTTTTTGCTTGATACAGAATTATCTTCTTTCTCTTCTGAAAAAGATTTGTCTTATCAATAGCAAGTAACTGAGGACGCTATGAAGATGATTCTGCTTTGTGCTGCATTGTTGATCTTGGGAATGCAGGCTGGATGCACTAAGAGTTGTGCAGAAAAGCATTGGTTTGATGGACGAGCTTTCAGCGAGTGTGTAAGGCTTGGCAATCGATGAAACTAGTTGTTCTGTGTGCTGGACTTCTACTGCTGGGGATGCAGGCTGGATGCACAAAGAGTTGCGCAGAAAAGCACTGGTTTGACGGTCGAGCCTTCACGGAATGTGTTCGAATCGCTGATAAAGTAGACTGGACAAAACGCTTGTAGCTAAGCAACGGAACTCAAGCAATTTAAGCATGGAGCAAACCTAAGTAACTAATTTAGCCAGACCATTCCAAGCAACTTCTGATGCGAGAGTAAACTGCAGAAGTTACCCAATTTCTTTGTCATATTATTCTTCAAATCTCCCCAAGTCCTCCTCAGATTCCACCTCAATCTGGGCATCAACAAATAGTTTTGTTGCATTAAGTCCGGGCCCATTTCTATCGTCTTGGAGTGAGGTTGGAGCAGTTGCGTAGTTTGGACAAATGAAATTGTCTCCGGGATTTGGAGATCTATCGATGCAATGTCCTCACTGTGCTCATCCTGACTCTATTCGCTATGGAACCAGTCGGGGTGTCCAAAGCTACCGTTGTCAAGCCTTCCGACGGATCTTTCAAACAATACGACGAGGCAAAGATCCAGTCCTCAAGCAACAGGCCTGTCAGCTCTATCTCGAAGGGATGGGGATGCGAGCG
>CAJXNF010000277.1 GCA_913056375.1 uncultured Pseudomonadota bacterium
TATGCCGGCTTACGATCCTAACTGGTTTGTGAACGGCATTGATCCAGATTTGTGGAACAAATTGCTCAATGATGAGGATCACCCCTTGGAGAACAAAATTGTTCAGGGCGCCTATCCGCCTGGCTCAATCTTCAAGCTAGTCACTGCCTACGCAGCATTGGATCAACAATTGATCGAACCAAACCATACAGAAACCTGCAACGGTTATTTCTATGTGAAGGGCAGGAGCGCTCCATTTAAGTGCTGGAAGTCAGGGGGCCATGGCCCTGTCGACTTGATTGAATCCATTCGAGGATCTTGCAATATTTATTTTTATCAATTGGCGATGGAAATGGGAGTGGACAAGCTAGCTCATTACGCCAAGATGATGATGTTTGGTGAAAAATTAGATTTGGGGTTTGCTGGGGAAAAAGCAGGATTGATTCCTGATTCAGATTGGAAAAGAACCACCTTTAATGAGAGATGGTATCCAGGAGAAACACCGTCTGTGGCAATTGGACAGGGATTCGTAAGTGTTACCCCTCTACAATTGGCAAATTTTGTAAATTTGATTGCTTCAGGAGGTGTCTGGCACCCGCCAAAGCTTTTGCAAGATCAAGCAGAGTCACCTAGCCAAGCAATCTTAGACCAGCGAATTGTAGCCCCTTTGCTTCAGGGTATGGTAGCCGTGGTAAATGACCCAAATGGTGGAACAGCCAAAGTTGCTAAAATTGAAGGCTTCACTGTCGCAGGTAAAACAGGCACCGCCCAGATCATCAGCCATGAAACCCGGAAAAACCTCACCGAGGAGGAAAAAGAGCTGCGAAAATACCAAAATCATGCTTGGTTCGCAGGCTTTGCTCCTGCAGAAGCTCCCGAAGTTACCGTCCTTGTATTGGTAGAGCATGGTCAAGGAGGTGGAAAAGCTGCGGCACCTGTAGCCCGGAAGATTCTGGAGTTTTATCAGGAACATCGCTACGGTCGAAGTGTAGCTAGTTCATTTCAAGATCAAACAGTGCCATTTTCTTGGCAACTAAATAATGCCTTTGACCAGCCATAGGATGAATTTACAGCAACATCGACCCATCACACTTGCCTCCTCCTCGCCTCGTCGAAAGAGTTTTTTAGAGAGTTTCGGCCTTCAATTTACTAGTTTTTCACCTGATATTGAAGAAGTTCGCATATCTGGAGAACAGCCAATCGCATACGTTCGAAGGATGGCATTGGAAAAAGCAGAAGCAACTCAAGGTAACTTTAAGGATAGTTTGATCTTGTCAGGAGATACGGATGTTGTTCTTGACGGTGAAGTCCTAGGTAAACCGAATGATCCCGAAGATGCGCTTTTGCTTTTGGAACGGCTCAGTGGCAGAGATCACCTAGTTCATTCTGGTTACTGCCTAATGGACTCCAAGAACAATTGGACTCATATTGGAGATGTCACTACAAGAGTTTGGCTGAGATCTTTGCCCAAAAAATGGCTGGAATGGTACATCTCCTCTGGAGAGCCTCTCGACAAGGCAGGTGCCTACTCAATCCAAGGATTAGGCACGCTACTCGTGGAGCGAATTGAGGGCTCGTACAATAACGTTGTAGGTTATCCAATAGAGATCATCATGGATGTTTTACTTCGTGAAGGCTTTCTTTCTTTCTCAAACAAATAGATCCTGACTGTTGTCATTCTTAAAATGAATCAAATTTTTCGATACGTTTCTTTCATACTGATTCTCTGGGCTACTTCTGATCAAACTCTCCGAGCAATCGAAGTTGAACAACCACTACCCCCTGAAGTCATTGAAGCAAAAATTCGATTTCAGTCTCTGCCAGAATATTCAGAGATTTGGGGTGCAGGTGGTAAAGACACATCCCTCAAGGAAATGGTACTTGGAAAATATTCAGACGAATTTACGGGAGCCATCAATCAATCTGAACAACTGCTCAGAGTTGATCTTATCTATGGTTGGACAGAAACCTGGGCTCTTGGAGCAACCATTCCATGGGAGCAGAAGAAGCAAAGTACCTCGCTTACATTCAATGGCATTAATAAAACTGCTGAGCTTCAATCTGTCGAAAAAAATGTCGCTAGTGATTCACAAGCTGGTCTAGGTGATGTAGCCCTGTGGATGCGCTACAACCTTTCCTCAAGCTATCGCTGGCTCTGGACCCTTACTCCTAAATTAGTTTTTCCGACCGGAGTAACTGGAAAGGCAAGAGGTTTCAAGCCAGTGGCCATTGGTGATGGACAAATGGATATTGGACTGAAATTGCAGTCCCAGTGGTATCCTCCCCAATCAGAGGGTGTGCTACAAATCGCTTCGGTTGAAGGGCTGAATCAACTAAAGGGAGAACGTGAAAATTTAGCTGGTGAGAAAGTCAGTTACCAACCTGGCAACTCATTTGACATGCGATATGGTTGGATTCTAGAGGTCGAGAATTTTATGCTAGGAGCAGAGTTTTCTTGGTTTATTCAAGCACCAGATGCACTTGGTTCTGAAAGTGGGAGCACTCGGCGCCTCTATCAATGGAATTTTGAACTTGGTTACGGGAATTTAACTCAATTGGAACGTGAACCACTGACAGTACCATTTCAGGTTCGTTTTGGAGTTCTCAGGCCATTTATGGGCGAAAACGTTCCAAAAATATCTCAATATTATCTGAGCGGGGATGTCTATTTCTGAGACTACTACTCTTCGATCCATCAGAAAATTTTGGGGAGCTACTTTATTTACAATAGGGGCTTTCCACCTCTCAGCCTGCAAAACGCAGAACAATCCGATCGCTCACCCCTATTATCATGAATATCCGACGACACAGGAAGAAAGGGTTACTGAAATTTGTAACCACGTTGCAGCTTCACATTTTGTTGTAGAAAAACGCATGGTTTACTTCAGGAAAGCAGGTACAAAAGATGATATCAACATGCCTCACTACAACACCGCATTAACTGACGGATACTACTTCTGTAGTGATCCTTTACTCCCGAAATCTCATCTCGAGTAAGACTCTCATTTCTGAAGCTCAGGAATATTTCTGAAATACTCCAAGGCCTCTGGATTTGCCAAAGCTTCCTGATTTTTTACAGGCAAATTGTGAACGACTGCTCGAACAGCCAATTCCACGATCTTACCGCTCAATGTTCTGGGCAAGGCAGCAACTGAAACAATCACCTCTGGAACATGTCTTGGAGTGGTATTCTGCTTGATTCGCCGACGTAACCGATCTTTCAATTCGTCTGTAAGTTCTTGTTGCTCTTTCATGACGACAAACAAAACTACTCTCACATCGTTATTCTTATCCTGCCCAATTGCTAAAGCCTCAAGGATCTCTTCAAAGGTTTCCACTTGTCTGTAAATTTCTGCGGTGCCGATTCGGACTCCTCCAGGATTGAGGACTGCATCTGATCGACCATGAATGACAAATCCATCCTGAGCTGTTCTTTCAGCATAGTCCCCATGCGTCCAGACCCCTTCAAATCTCTCAAAATATGCGGAACGATATCTTTTTTGTTCTGGATCATCCCAGAAACCAATTGGCATAGCTGGAAAAGGTTTCGTACAAACCAATTCGCCTTTTTGTTCTTGAACTGGTTTTCCCTCTTCATCAAAAATGTCAACAGCCAAGCCAAGGCCAGCCCCCTGAAGTTGGCCCCGATAGACTGACCTGACAGGACAACTAAGCATAAAACAGGACACAATATCAGTCCCTCCTGAGATTGAACCTAGAAGAACTTCGGCCTTTAATTTATGATATACATAATCAAAAGATTCATGAGCTAGTGGAGAGCCTGTTGAAAGAATTGCTCTTAATTTCAATAACTTCATATTCTCAGGAGTCTGCCATTTTTGTTTTTCTAAGGCTGAAATGTATTTTGCGCTTGTGCCGAAAATAGCCCAATCATCTTGTTCACACATTTCCCAGAGCGTCTTCGCTCCTCTTGAAAAAGGAGACCCGTCATAAAGAACAATTGTAGCTTTTGATGCAAGGCCAGCAATCAGCCAATTCCACATCATCCACCCGCACGTGGTGTAGAAAAAAAGCTTTTCATTAACTCTTAAATCTACGTGATATTGATGCTCCTTCACCAATTGAATGAGGGATCCCCCATGACTATGCAGAATACATTTTGGCTTACCAGTCGTACCTGAACTGTAGAGAATAAAAGCCGGATGCAGAAATGGAGTGTCTTCAAAAAATAATTCAGTACCCAAAGGTGCTGGCTCAGGAAAATCAAGCGAAGTTAAGTTTAGCTTCGAAAACTCAGTCCCCGCTACAACCTCTGTACCAGGGAAATGAATGAGATGTGTGACGGACGGTAGTTCCTGACAGATCTCGATTATCCTTTGAGTGAGATCAATCGGCTTTTTATTGTAGCGAACCGAGCAACCTGCAACGATCACCTTCGGTTTTGTTTGTCCAAACCGATCAAGCATTCCCTGTACACCAAAGTCCGGAGAACAAGAGGTCCAGATCGCTCCTAAAGAAAGGGTTGCCAAAGCTGCAATTACAGCTTCAGGGCCATTGGCCACATAACCACCAACCACGTCTGAAACCATCACACCAGCTTCCCTAAGTAAATGCTGAAAGCTTGCAACACTTGATCTCAATTCCCCCCAGCTCAATTCTCTGCGAAGACCTGTTTCATCATGAGAGATTATGGCAATTGCCTCATCAGCTTGGTCGTGGTTCAGGCAGTTTTTTGCA
>CAJXNF010000278.1 GCA_913056375.1 uncultured Pseudomonadota bacterium
AATCTCCATTCTGAGGATCCTTGTAAACGGCACCACCGTGGCTGAACATATATGGACCAAAATTATAGGTTACAGCACCACGTTCCGATCTTTGAATCATTCCATACATTCTTGGAGGATTGTGAAATTCAGCTGCGTTTTTGATCAATTCATCCCATGTCTTTGGCGGTTGCAGTCCTTTCTCTTCATACAAGTCCCTTCTGTAGTAAAGAACCTGGACATTCCCATTTACTGGAATTCCAATAAACTCACCATTCTTTGCATCAAATGATCTGGTTTCATAATTCCAATAACTAGTGTCTTGATATCCACATACTCCAGGATCTAATTTAAAATCTGGATCGATATCGTTGAAATTCACGAACTCACCACTATTCGCATAAGTAGCCATAAATTCTGTCGAAGTAATGACAATATCATAGATGGCTTCTGGTGATCTAATACTGTTCCTTATTTTTTCAGACATACCTGGATAGGGTGTAACATCGAGTTCAATAGTTTCTCCGGTTTCCTCCTCATACATGACAAGTGTTTTACGAAATCCATCAAACCATGGCGACTGATTAATCAGCATATTTAATTTTGCTGCTGTTGCAGTAGAAGCCAACAGGCAGGCTGCTAGAAGTGAAACAAGTCCCTTCATGACTTTCTCCTTTCATTGATTAAAAAATCAGTTAAACAACGAAATACCACTAAAATGGCTTTGTGTTGTTTGACTCAAAGTTAGTTTCTACCACCTATCAGAATCTTTGTATTATATTTTATTCTTATAGCGCTATAATTTGATTATAAATAATTAAATTATTTTTATGATAAAATTCGATTAGATTTTCGTACTTGATACTAAATTAGCCCTTACGATAAATTTGAAATTAACTTTGCTTTGTAACTGGTTTATTTAAAGAATTATGTTCTTTAAATTTTCATAAACTCTTGGAACCCCACTTCAGACTAATTTCTTTTGTGACTAAATGCTTTGAATTCAGAGGTTCCATCATGATTTGAATGAGAAAAATAAATTTGTGTTAGCTCTCGAAAAAATCCACCTCTCCGCTTTCAAGAGAGTACTCAGCTCCGACAATCCAAAGAGAACCACTATCATGAATTTCTTCCAAGAAAGAAGATCCATGTCGCAACTGATTGACAGACATTCTTACATTGGAGCGGATTGCCCGTTCAAGCAGGTGCTCGTGAGCAAGATCAGTCCGAATTTCTGACAAGGGCTCTACTGCGGGACGAATACGCTCCACGATCGAACGCAGATGCTGGGAGCGACTGGCTTGGGGTTGTCTAATTTGATTCAAAGTTGCTGCGACAGCTCCACAGCGGGTATGTCCTAGTACGACAACCAAGGGAGTCTGAAAGGTCTCTACCGCAAACTCAATACTGCCTATCTGGGAAGGGGCAACAATATTTCCAGCGATTCGAATCACAAATAGATCCCCAAGTCCCTGATCGAAGACAATCTCGGCGGGAACTCTTGAATCTGAGCAACCCAAAATGATGGCAAAGGGCGTTTGACCATCCACTAATTCATTTCGGCGCCGTGTATCATTGGTATTATAAGTCGATTTTCCTTCCACAAATCGCTTGTTGCCTTCCTGCAACCGCATCAGCGCCTCTTGGGCTGTAAGCATATGAATTTCCTTTCATTCCTTCCAGTGTAGATGATTGAAATCCGTTTGACTGGCTTTGCCAGCTCTAGCTGTAACCGTCAAATGAGCTTTTTTTCTATTCGAGCCTGAGGTGTTTTTTTGATGACTAACCGGGCGCTACCAGTCCAAACTCCGAAAAATCTTACTCTTAACATTAAGTCGAAAACACGATGAGCATTTGGAGGAAGGATTATCAGCAGACTGGTTTTCTGCCTTGACGGAAGAAAAATTTATCGCAAAAAGCGGTAGTGTGGAAGCACAGGTTGATGTGCTCCCACTTTTTTGGGGGGAATATTTCAATCGACCAAGGACCACTTGGCTTTCAGTTCTTCAAAGAAGCCGCGTTCACTTTGCAGTCGAATCCAGTGATTGACAAAGTTAATCCACTGTTGATCACCACGAGGAACCAACATAGCGATTGGGGTTGGGTTCTTTGCCGTTGTAACAGGTACTACACGTAACTCAGGATACTGTGAAGCCAAGTTGCCGGCTTCTGTATTGCTCGTCATGGAAGCATCGGCTCGGCCTGAGATAACCTCTTGCCAGTCTCGAGCAGGCTCTTCGATCTTGCGAATGGTCGCATTGGGAAATAGTGCCGCCGCGCGTTGTTCCTGAACGGTGCCTAGCGTTACCGCAATCGTTACCCCCTTTTGATTCAGATCATCCCAATCCTTGAACTTGTCCCCGTTCTGCTGACTGACTAAAGGAACATCCGCGACCCGGAAGTAAGGATTCGTGTAGCCAGCAACCAAAGCACGTGCTGGACTGAGAGAGGCGCTTGTCGAAATGTCGTATTTGTCCGCAACGGCGATTGCGATGCTTTTCCAGTCTGTGGGCACAAATTCTACTTTGACTCCCATGTCCTCGGCCAACTTAGTCACCAAATCCACATCAAATCCCACGTATTGATTCGAAGCAGGATCCCGGAAACTCATTGGCTTCCAATTTCCAGGTGTTCCCACACGAAGAACTCCGTCTGCCTTGATGCTATCCAGGCGTGACTGTTGCGCCTGCAGTGGCGAAGCTAACAGGAACAGACAACTCAGGGCAATTAGTGCTCTGAAAATATGTTTCTTCATCCGATCTCTCCAGGTAAGGTCTCTGCGGCTTGCAGGTCTCCGCAATTGACAGCTAAAGTATTGATGTGTCGATACAGCCTCTCTGCAACGACCATTTCACTCTAGAAGTTCGATCCCACAAGGTCAAATCGCAGTGAATTCCCTCCTGATAAATTATTCCTCTTCTTAGGAAATCGTCTGATTGTGAAACGAATTATTTTTTTAGGATTGTTGGGCATCGTCCTGCTCAACCTAGCTGGATGTAGTGGTAGCTACACCTGGGCTTGGTATGTCATCTCGCCTACTCATCCTCAAGGACAGACCAACTTACTTTTTTTACTAAGTGGCCTTGCGGACACAATGCTGTTGGCTATCAGTTCCATTGTTTTGTCGATTGTACTGGGCTTGATCGTTGTTTTGCCAGGACTCTCAAAGCGTCCCTGGGCCCGAGCAATTAATCGTACCTATGTCGAAGCTCTGCGCTCAGTTCCGGTACTGGTAATGATTCTTTGGGTCTACTATGGGCTACCGGTAATGAGTGGCATCTCACTCAATACTTTCTGGGCAGGCATGCTAGCGCTCGCTTTCTGTGATAGCGCTTTTGAAGCTGAAATCTTTCGAGCTGGGATTCAATCAATCGAGAAAGGACAACACGACGCTGCTGAGTCATTGGGCCTGCGCTACAGTTCAAAAATGCGCCTCATCATTTTGCCTCAAGCCTTGCGAAGAGTGCTACCGGCAATTGGCAATCAATTTGTGTACATGATCAAGATGTCTTCATTGGTCTCTGTGATTGGCATGACTGAACTGACGCGACGCGCAAATGAATTGGTTGTGAGCCAGTACCGACCCCTGGAAATCTACACATTTTTAGTGCTTGAGTACTTTGTGTTGATTGTCTTGGTTTCAATGGGTGTGCGATGGCTGGAACGCCGGCTTAGTAAATCTGAGGCTGTGTGAATGTGCTAGCAATGCAGGCTGATCCCCGAAGCCGAGGGATGTTCTTTCTGTTGGTGGCGATTTTTGCTACGGGTTGCTTCCCTCTACCTTACGCCAAGGCAATGCAGTCGATCACACCGATGGTAGCGGTTGTAGGAATCTTCTTCTGGGCACTGCTCTTCTCAATCCCTGGTGCCTGGCATTTACGCAGAAAAGCCAATTTCCGACCGAAAAATATCATTGTCATCATTGCTGTGGCTTTCCTGGGGGTGATGGCGAATTACTCCATCTGTCAGGCAATCGCAGGTAGTTCAGCAACAATGTTCAATGTCATTTCCAGAGTTGAGATCATCATTGCGATGATTCTAGGCTGGGTCTTTCTGCATGAACCTGTAGGACTCCGTGTTTGGATGGCAGTAGCGGTTGTGTTGAGCGGTATTCTGTTAATGCGCGGTGACACCCTGACAATCAATTTAGAAGATTGGGAGACCGTCCTCTGGGCTCTGTGTACTGCTGGCTGTTTCGCTTCAATCCAGGTTCTCTCGAAGTCAATCATTCATGAAGTAGATCCCCAGGTACTCAATGTACTCCGACTTAGCTTGGCCGTCCTGATCTTACTGACTTTACCGGGGCTGGCTGTGGAAGTCAGTTTGCTCACTTTAGATGGCTGGGTTTGGTTAGGGATGGCAGCTTTCTTCGGACCGTTTCTAGGACGGATGGCTTATACCTATTCCCTACGTTATTTTACCATTGCCAAAGCAATGACCGCGATCACCTTTAGCCCAGTCTTGACGCTGATTTTTGAATTTCTGATCTTCGGTCGCATGTTGAGTGCTTTTGAATTAACTGGAGGTGCTTTGGTCATGACTGGAATCTTGATCGCTTTCCGTCAGACAGGAACATCGCATTAAGCTTTCTGCAACTAGGGCCTGTCATCAATTTAGCCAAATGACCGCAGCTACCCAGTGGATAGCTCCTAGAAAAGCACAGGCTCGCTTA
>CAJXNF010000279.1 GCA_913056375.1 uncultured Pseudomonadota bacterium
GTAGACGTTCCCGCTCTGGTTCTACATCTAAAAGCATCATTCCTTCACTGCCATAGATTTTTAGATCCAGTTGAGGTGGACAGTGCTTTGGTAGTCCTGCTGCACCTGATAAGACAGCAGAGGCACCGTTGCCAAAGCTAATGATTGCTGAGTCGTAATAATCTGCACCTGTCTTAGAATTTACTGTGCGAGCAAATACACTGACTGGTTCCAAAGATGTCACAAAAAAAAGCGCTGCAAGAGCATGTGAAAGCTGACCCCATCCATAGCCTCCAGCACGATTTGGATCTGCCCAGGTGGATGAATGGGGTCGGTACATGTGCTTTTCTGTTTCAGCCATGGGCTCACCACCAAAAAGATCCATTAAGGCAGAAGACATATGTAAGGCAACGTGCTGGATTTTACCAATACTTCCCATTGCAACTTGGTCGGCAGCTGACTCCATGTAGTGGGTATGATTTAGCCCGTAAGGTGTCATCAATGTTTTTCCAGTTTTGCGCGCAATTGAACAAAGTGCTTCTGCATCTTGTGTCGAGGTTGCCATTGGTTTTTCAACCAAAACATGACAGCCCTTTTCTAAGGCATACTTCGCATGCTCTGCATGGAAAACATGAGGTGAAGCCACGATTACACCATCTGGGTTGAGTGCATATAGCTCCGTATGATCTTCACTGACGAATGGAATCTCAAAGTGTTTTTGGATTTGTTGCAGTTCTGTTGAGCCAATTCTAGAAACCCCAACAAGCTCAGCGTTAGGATTGGCGAGGATATGAGGAAGATGAAACTCACAGGCCCACCATCCAGCTCCAACCACAATAATTTTTGATTTTTTACTCATTGGGAATTACCGGATCAAATCATTCAAAAAAATTGACCTGAATTTTCCAAACGGAACGATGTAATCAGTTTTTGGTGACAAAACTGAACGGATTGCCAGACTATTTCGAGATTTTTCTTTGATTATGGGTTCAAAAATCTTGCACTGAACTGCATCATATATGATATAGCTGGCAATTCTTATTACACTCCTTTGATTTGTTCAATAGAAAACTTGGGAGGCCCAACCCATGATCACTTGGCAGGAATCTAATATAGAGCGACCCAAATCCTTGGTGCAGATCGCTGCGGATGCAATCCGGAGGGGAATTATACTGCGTGAGTTGGTCATGGGGCAGCCTCTCACGGAAGCTGGTTTGGCAAAAACGCTTGGTATTAGTAAAACTCCGGTCAGAGAAGGCTTATCACTTTTGCGTTCAGAAGGTCTTGTGGTCGCAGAGCCACATCGTGGCTACCGAGTTTTCAGTATGACCCAAGAAGAACTGGTCGATTTTTGTGAATTACGTTTTGCCTTGGAATCCCAGGCGTTGCGGTATGCGGTCCAGCGTCAACCATCGAAGCTTGCTAAACAACTCCAGCAAATCCTCACTGAAATGGAGGACAACTTCAGTCCAGAGAATCGTGAAAAGTACTTGGAGTTGGACACAAACTTCCACAAGAGCTTTTTTAGCTGTGCCGAAAGTAGATTCCTGCTTCAACATTACGAAAATATCAATGCCATCATTGAGACGGTACGACACTATATTTCTGGGACCGATGAAGCAACGGGAAATGCCTATGAGGATCACAAAAAGATTACGGAATGCCTCATTAATAGTGATCTTTTGGGTGCACTTGAACATTTGGAGGCGCACATTGTCAACTGGTCCAAACGCAGTAATTTGAAAGCAAATCTCTCGGAGGTCATCAAGTAAACGAAAGAAGATAGTTTTCACTTCCTGCCAATTTTCTCTTGCCATCCTCTCCTTCCAAGAGTACCAAATTTGCTGAATATCTGACCAAGTCCGTCCTGTTTCCAAGAACCCGAGTAACGAATCTGCATGAGTGCCGCAACCCGACAGCCCATCCGATTGAAAGACTACAAGGTCCCTCCCTACTTGATTCCAAAAACAAAACTCCGATTTGAATTGGGAGAAGAAAGCACCGAAGTTCAGTCGATTCTGAGTTTACAAAGAAACCCTCTCGCCAAAGATGAAGATCGCCGGTTGTGCCTACACGGAGAAGGCATTGAGCTTCTGGAGTTGAAACTCAATGGCGCTGCTTTGAGTGAGGATGATTACCAAAAAGATGAAGAATTTCTGACAATCCCAAACTTTCCAGAGGAAGGTGAACTGACCATTCGGACTAGGATTCGACCTCAGGACAACACGACTCTGGAGGGTCTTTACAAGTCGAATGAACTCTTCTGCACACAATGCGAGGCCGAAGGCTTCCGTCACATCACTTACTTCCTTGACCGTCCTGACGTCCTTTCCAGATACACGACTACAATCGTGGGAGATCAGCAGACTTATCCCACCTTGCTTTCCAATGGGAACCCCATCGACTCAGGAAGCTTGTCTGATGGGCGCCACTATGTCACCTGGGAAGATCCATTTCCAAAACCAAGTTACTTGTTCGCCCTTGTTGCAGGAAATCTGGAATGTCTGGAAGACTCCTTTCAGACAATGTCAGGCAAACAGGTAGCCCTGAGAATTTATACCGAGCATGGTTACAAGGAGCAGTGTCATCATGCGATGGAATCATTGAAGAAGGCAATGCGTTGGGATGAGGAGCGATTTGGGTTAGGGTACGATCTCGAAATCTACATGATTGTCGCAGTTCAAGACTTTAACTTCGGAGCAATGGAAAACAAGGGACTGAACATTTTCAATGCTCGTTACATCCTCTCACGATTTGACACTGCAACCGATGAAGATTTTGAAAACATCGAGAGTGTGGTTGCTCATGAGTACTTCCACAACTATACGGGGAATCGGGTTACTTGTCGTGATTGGTTTCAGTTGAGCTTAAAAGAGGGGTTGACCGTCTTTCGTGATCAGGAATTTACTTCGGACTTGAACTCTCGTCCCGTCAAACGAATTCAAGATGTTAGATTTTTACGAGATTACCAATTTCCGGAAGATGCAGGACCAACAGCCCATCCTGTCCGTCCAGAAAGTTTCCTCGAAATCAATAATTTTTACACCGTCACCGTCTATGAAAAGGGCAGCGAATTAATTCGAATGTTACAAACCCTGATCGGACGTGAGGCCTTCACCCAAGGTGTGCAACACTATTTAAAAAAGCATGATGGGCAAGCGGCCACGGTGGAGAATTTTCTGGAGGCTATTGCAGAGAGATCACGGACGGATCTGGAACCCTTCCGGGCTTGGTATCGTCAGGCAGGCACTCCAAGAGTTTCTGTTCGAGGGCAGTACTCTGCAAATAAGCAAGAGTATGAGCTCCATTTCGAGCAATCCTACCCCCAACTGAACGTTGCAGGGGACAGGCAGGCGGTGCCGATCCCAATTCAAATCGGTTTGTTGAACAACGCCGGTGGGAGTATCTCATCGACAGAATCGGACGTGTTTTTACTTGAGAAGCCCAAAGATCGTCTGGTGCTCACTGGAATTTCAGAGCAGCCCATTCCGTCGTTGCTTCGGCAGTTCTCAGCCCCAGTGCGCTTGGAATATGACTACTCAGCTGAAGAGTTGGCCTTGCTGTACCAAAGGGATGCTGATGAGTTCAATCGCTGGGATGCAGGACAGCGTTTGGCAACGATGGTGATTGAGCAGAGCCTTCAAAGTCTGCAACAGGGGCAACCTCCATCTGAACCAACCTTGCTTTTGGAAAGCTTCGAGGCGATCTTGCGGTCGGGACATTCTGACCTCTCCTTCTTGAGTCAATTATTGACCTTACCCTCTGAAGGTTACTTGAGCGCTCAGTTCCAACCCATCTCACCGAATCAACTAAGGGAGGCTCTCTGGGGATTGCACGATTCATTGAGCAACCAACTTTGTGAGATTTGGCAGCAGAAATACGCAGAGATCGGGCAACCTCCTGCTGAAAGTTTAACTGCAGAAGCTATTGGGAAGCGTCGCTTCCGCAATCTTTGCTTGAGTTACCTTGGAAGAAGTCAGGAAAATACTGGGGAAGAATTGGCTTTCCAACAATTTCAGCAAAGCCAGAATATGACTGAGGCCATGGGTGCTCTGAATGTGTTGACTCATCAATCAGGCCCACTTCGTAATCAGGCATTGGAGTCTTTTTATCAGAAGTGGCAGAACGATGCGTTGGTGTTGGACAAGTGGTTCAGGATTCAAGCTGCCTCGCGCAGAGAAGACGTTCTTGATGAGGTGGATGGTTTACTGAAACATGAAAAGTTTAGTTATCGCACTCCAAACCGTGTGAGAGCCTTGGTTGGTGGATTCAGTCAGGGTAATTTTTTCCGTTTTCATCAAGAAGATGGCAGAGGCTATCAATGGTTGGCCTCCCAAATTCAAGCGTTGGATAAGAGCAATCCCCAAGTTGCGGCAAGGTTACTCACCCCACTGGTACGCTGGCAACAGTTCGCAGAACCATTTCAAAGTAAAATGCATCAAGCGCTTCAGCAAATCGCTAATACCTCAGAACTGTCAAAGGATGTGTTTGAGATTGTCAGCAAGAGCCTGGGTGAATCAGCATGAGTTTCCAAGAAGAACCATCCTTACCGACTAGATTACTTTTGATCCGGCATGCCCAGACAGAGTGGAATATCCAACGACGATTTCAGGGGCATGGGGATAGTCCTATCACTGAAGAGGGTCAGGAACAGCTTCAAC
>CAJXNF010000280.1 GCA_913056375.1 uncultured Pseudomonadota bacterium
GAAAGTAACGAGCTCTCCATCAGTACGGTTGGGGGCAGAACTCGTCTTCTGGGTCTGCGAACCTATGGACTGAAATCTACTGTGAATGCCTGAAACTTTTTTGCTGAAGCTTCTCCCTGGCTTGCTTGTCAGCAAATCAGTATGGGCCAAGGATCATCCTCTCATCTCCCTGAAACCTACCCTATCTTTCCTTGCAGAAGATCTCCGCTACGCACCAAGCTCATGAGAATAGCTGAATTGATTATGTGATCGTGGTAGGATACTGATCCAAAGTCTAGCCCTGCTTCGAAATCTACCTCTGTCAAGAGAGTTGCCCAATCTAGGTTTCGGGGGCAGGTGATGACTTGGGCAGTTGGATGTCCTTTCCATTCCCACTAGGACACGGAGATTAAAATGGCAAATTACCGAATGATCATGCTTGTGGCTCTCTTTGCCTTCCACTCAGGTCAGGGACTCTCAATGGACTACAGCATGACCAAGAGACTCGCTGAAGATCGGGAATGCCGGAGTTGTAACCTGGCAGCTGGAAATTTGGCGGGGGTCCAGTTCGTCAATTTTGATCTGAGCAATGCCAACTTGGCAAATGCTCATTTAGAGGGTTCGAATTTGAACAATAGCAATCTGACTGGGGTCAACTTGCAAGGGGCTCACTTGTTCTCAGCGAGTATGACAGGTTGCAATCTGGAGGGCGCAAATCTATCAGGAGTGGATCTGCAAGGAGCTGATTTGTCGGGTAGTTATTTGCCAGGAGCGAATCTTTCGGGAGCTGATCTCTCCAACGCAGATTTTACAGGAGCGACCCTCAGGGATGCTGATCTCAGTAATGCAATCCTCAAGGGAACTCTACTGAAAGAAGCAGATCTCTCTGGTGCCAATCTTTCGGGAGCCAACCTGACAGATGCTGACTTGGCAAAGGCCAACCTTTCTCCCGCAACTCTTTTGGGGGCAACGCTTACAAGAACAAATCTCTCAGATACGAATTTGGTGAAGGCGAACTTTGAAGAAGCAAACCTCTTTCATGCTAATCTGACTGGGGCCATCGTCACAAATGGTCGCTACATTATTCCAGAGCTGCGAGCCGCGAAATTGTGCTACTCGATCTTGCCAAATGTCCGAAGGTCTTTCAGGGATTGCTGGACGATGGACGCCCATTGAAGGGAAGTAGAAAGTTCGACGTGATGCTTGCTTTAACCAGGACTGGGCGTGTTATCGGAGTGGGGAGGAGCTGGCAGAAGATGTAAGATCTCCTGCCACAAAACGAGATTAAGCGGAATTGACCAATCAGGACTTCTGTTCCAGCAGAGCTACCACAAAGACCATACTCACCAAGCCAGCACACGCAATCCCCAGTACGAAGCCCGTACCTTCCGACATGATTCCTGCCACAATCAGAGACACGATGACCAAGAGGATACCGACCTTGATGAATCCAAAAAAGAGGTTGTTCAGCGCATTCATGGAAATCTCCTCTAGCGTTCATAATTTCTAATTTGTCAGTGACCGTTGCACCGACCGTCTACTTAATGTCTTATCAAAAGAGATGCTGAATTCAGAGGAGAGCGAGGGGAGGAAAATGTGAGAGAGGATTGATGGATCTAAATTTAATTTACAATATCAATATTTTCAGTGACATGAAGGTCTTCTGATGAATCCGTGTTCAAGCTGGTTGACGTATTTTATCTAGATGAGTCTTGATCGCGATTCCAACTCCTGCAGTCACAATCATCAGCATTCCGAGCAAAGTCCATTGATCGGGTAGGTGACTAAAGAAAATCCAACTCAGTAGCGCAGCCCAGACCAAATGCATGTAGTTGGCAGGGGCAATCAAAGAAGCAGGAGCGTATTGATAGGCAACTGTGAAGAGAAAGTGTCCCGAGGATGAAATCAAACCAAGCAAGACCATGAGCCCCAAATCCTCCCAATTGGGAAGGGGGCCTGCTAGGCTTGGTAATGCCGCCAATCCGAAGCAAACTGCACCAACCAAAGTCGCATAAAACAAGAGAGACAGATTTGATTCTGTTTTGGTGAGAACCCGTGTGATCAAGTGAAAAACAGCTGCCAAGCCAGCATTGAGAAGAGCAAGTACGACCCCTACCGAGTCCAGTCCTCCTCCAGGTCTGAGGATCATCAAGACTCCCAAAAAGCCCAAGATGGCAAGCAACCAGCCAATTCGACTTACTTGCTCTCGCAACAGTGGAATTGCGAGCAGCATGACTAGGATTGGAAACAAATACATAATCGAAATGGTTTCTCCTACAGGCATCAACCGCAGAGCGTAGCCCAGTGTTAGGGAGGCGAGAGTCAGAATCACTCCGCGACCAATAACCCAGCGGGTTCGGACTGTTTTCCAAAGAGAATTCCCTACACGGGGCCAGGCAAAGGCAAAGAGGAGCAACAGACTTGCTAAATAGCGAACCGCCACCACCAGTTCGACCGGATGTTTCATCGTCAGATGCTTCGTCACAATGTCACTTAGGGAGAACAGAAAAACTGTGCCGACGACCAAGCCAATGGCTGTCAATGGACGATCATTATCTGCTGCGTAAGAGGGGAGCATTGAATAGACTTTGAAAAGCAGAAAAGAGTTTGGGAACACTCAGGCGAACTGGATGAAGAAGTGATCATCCTCCAGCGGTAGTTCAAGTGCAATGCTTGTCGTTGGATTTAATAAATTTGTGAAAGCGATGAGCTTACGAGAGGAATTAGCGAAAGGAGTTCGCTGGAACGTTAGAAACTGTAGTTTTGGAAGTGGCAAGATGCGATGGAGCAACTCGAATTCGTGGGGGTAACAACTGAACAAGTTGACCAAGCGAAAGTGGCTTTGCTAGCAGGTGGGCCGCTCCTGCTTTCAGCACTCTTTGAAAATCCTCTGAACTCGTAAAGTGGCTCATTCCAATGATTTGAAGGGATGCAGAATGCTGATGGAGATGCTGCACCAGGCGTAGTGGATCGATGTCCATGATGTCGAGGTCGAGTAACGCAGTATCGAAATGCTTTGTTAGGCCAAGTACCAAAGCGTCGATACCATCCTGAACAAAATCAATCTGCCAGTCTAGTTGCTCTAAATGACTGACAATGGGAGCAGCGTTTTCTTTCGCATTTTCCAAGAGCAATATTCTTGGAACCATTCTCTGCATCGTTCAATTATTTGCTGAAATTATCTAGGTTCAACCGAGCTTCCTCGTTCAAGCCCTGAATGTTCAGATCAATTTGCGAACCGATTTCAGCAAGCCCAGTGTTTTGGCTTGTTTCAGGATGAAGCTGCTGAATCACGCCTCCTTGTTGTAAAAACTTGGCAACTTGGTCTTCAATCTGTTCACGAGTTGGCCGCTTGCTTTGGGCTTTACGCGATTGTTTTGGGAGAACCCTGCCAGGGATGTAACTCATGTTCATCTCCGTTAGAAGGTGGGTGGAATGAAGATTGGTTTCTGGTGAAAATGCAACCAAGGGCAAATAGTGAAATAAGTTTGCTCGAATCTATTTGATCAGTTGGAGAGGTGTTAGCAGATAGCGGCGAACTCCAAGGATCAAGTGAAACAGAGGCGGATTATAGGTAGCGAGCCAGAACAATAAGCAGATCTGCGGCTCTTCCTTGCGACGACCCAACCATCGCAGGAATAAGTCAAACAACTCTGGAGAGAGTCGGCCTGCGGAGAAGATTAAGTGAACCTTGATGCCTTCCCAATCCCGAAGTCGGATGGGTGTTGCGATTGTTGGGGAACTTTTCGTTGGATTCAAAAGCTGAGAAATCGACATGGCGCTCTCCTTGTTCCAAGGGGAAGAGAATGTGTCTCACGATTTCTCAAGCAGCGTTCTTAGATGATATGTCAATTTGTTGTTGCTGCGAGAAACCCGAGGGGCATTGAACTCGTTGGGCATCCCGCCACTTTCTCTCAGAACCATCTGGTTCCTTGAATTTTCTTATGCGTCAGACTGGGGGAGAGGCTGAATTTCCCCTTTTGGTAGCAAATTTAGGATTCGCCACCTTCAAGAGGAGCAGGGTTTTCGTGGCTTCTCCCCTGATAGTCTGTGCAATCCAAAACAACCTGGACCTGCAATCCTGGTTCAGGATGAAGCAGCTCCTGGAATCGATGTAGAAGTGCCTTTAGTTCCTTTTCGGTGGCCTCCCCTTGGATACTGAATTGGTGTCGGTGATCAGATCGTTTGTATTGAACAACCATGGGGTGACTGCGAGGCAAAACAATTGATTTGGACTGAAGCAATGGAAGTGACAGTAGTGATCTTCGGTATTTTTGCCAGCAAAGTTTGAGAGTGTTTTGAGTAAATTGATTTTAAGCCATTGAATCAATTGACAAAAAATTAATCCAGAAATAGATGGATGAAGGATTTAGGAAGAAGTAGAGGCTAGAAGGCAAATCGTATGATCTCATTAAAAACGAGTCGCCTAACCAGATGAACTGCGGTCTTCTTGGTGGGACTTTGCGAAGATTTCTCTGAGCAACTCTGAAAGCTGTTGCCTATGGGGATCGTCAGGGGAGAGTTGAGACTGAAGAAACTCCACAGTTTGGGCGACTTTTCTCCAACGGGGTCTTTGCGGCATGGAGGAAGCTGAGAGGTATTGGCGAATCCCGGGGGAGCGCCAAACCCCATTGGTCTTATCTAAGTAGGCTCCCCAAAGT
>CAJXNF010000281.1 GCA_913056375.1 uncultured Pseudomonadota bacterium
AGAGGTCTCTGGTGAGACCCCCCCTTGAGAACGCCATCCGCGAGTCTGGACGTGACGGCCTCCAATTGCCCGATGAGGAACTCGAGGGGATTGTGGCTAGGGTGATGTCAAATCAAGACGAGGCCCGAAGACTGTCAGAACAATTGATGAGTAAAAAGCTTCTGGAATCTGGTTGGGTGAAATGAAGTGAACATGGGCGTCGATTGCTCCAGCTGTAAGGATCATGCCCTCCCCGGCGATGATCTCTGTCGACACCCCGACTTCCATTCCAGGGGTGACCCCATCCATGACACCTGAATTCCCAGACTTGCCGATGCCCGTAATGCGTCCATCTCGGATGGCAACGTCTGCTTTGACGATGCCAGTGTAATCTACAATGACTACGTTCGTGATCACAACGTCAGGAGTACCCTGCCCTCTAGTAGCTGTAGGAGACTGACCCATCCCATCTCGCAGCACTTTGCCGCCTCCGAAAATGGCTTCATCACCGTAAACAGTGTGGTCTTTCTCAATTTCTGCGAACAATTCGGTGTCACCTAGTCGAATCTTATCCCCAAGGGTGGGACCGAAGTGTTCAGCGTAGTGATGTCTTTCCATGCGCATGATGTTTCTCCCTCAGCGTACGAAGTTGGTGGATCGTTGAAGGGCGGCCTGGCGGACCTCAGTCGTGTCCAGAATTCCCTCCACCAGTCGATTAAGACCGAGGACTTCTCGATTTCCGCCCAGTTCCACAAGTTCAACTTCACGGGTATCTCCCGGCTCAAAGCGGACAGCAGTCCCTGCCGGTATATTCAGGCGCATACCGTAGGCTTCTTCCCGTGTGAAGCGTAATGAAGCGTTACATTCGAAGAAATGGCAGTGCGAGCCAACCTGGATTGGACGGTCTCCTGTGTTCTTAACACGAACAGTACTTGTTCGGCGACCTGCATTGATTTCGATTGGGGACTTCGATAGTTGGTATTCTCCAGGGATCATGATCATCCTCCGCTTGGATGGTTGGATTTAGTTATTGGATCGGGTCGTGGACGGTAACCAGCTTAGTCCCATCTGGAAAAGTTCCTTCGACCTGAATTTCTGGAATCATTTCTGGAACACCTTCCATGACTTCCTCGGCTTTAAGGATGGTACGACCAAAAGCCATGACATCTGTCACGGAACGTCCATCCCTGATTGCTTCGAGTAATTCGGAAGTGATCAAGGCCACAGCCTCTGGGTGATTGAGCTTGAGTCCGCGAGCACGGCGCTTGCGAGCCAGTTCACCTGCAGTGAAGATAGTAAGTTTCTCTAGTTCTCGGGGAGTTAGGTTCATGGCAACCCATTATTTGATAACAGATTCGAAATCTTGGTGATTTCTGCGAAGGACCGGCAGAAGATGTTGACGGTTCAAAAAGCCAAATTTTAAAGAATATTGGCCATGACGTTGTTGAAGCAGCTTTTTCAAAAACGACAGGCAAGATAGCTAATTTATGCTCGAAGGCAAACTCTAATTATAGTTGCCAGAACGGAATGGATGCTTTGAAGAATGTGGGATTTCCACTAACTCACATTTAAGTCAGTAATTTAGACAGTCAGCCAGCGTCGAACTTCATGAGGTTGAACCTCCTTTTCGCTGCCGGCAAGAACAACTTCACCACGATCCATGACTACATATTCATCGGCCAACTCACGAGCAAAATCAAAGTATTGTTCAACCAACAATATTGCCATTTCTCCCCGTTCCCGCAGTGTTTGAATGACTCGACCAATGTCTTGAATAATGGAGGGTTGAATTCCTTCGGTCGGTTCATCAAGTACCAATAGCTTTGGTTGGGTCACCAAAGCACGGGCGATTGCCAGTTGTTGTTGCTGTCCTCCAGAGAGGTCTCCACCACGTCGGCCTAGCATTTGTTGAAGTACTGGAAATAGTGAGAAAACCTCCTCATCAAGACGTTTTTTCTCTCTTGCCAAGCAGGCGTATCCTGATCTTAGATTTTCTTCAACTGTGAGTTGAGGAAAAATTTCTCGTCCTTGGGGTACGTAGGCAATGCCAGAGCGTGCTCTCCTGAAAGCCGGCCAGTTTGTAATATCTTTTCCTGCCCAATGAATGGAACCGTCACGGAGTGGTTGCTGGCCAACAATGGCTCGAAGCAAAGAGGTTTTGCCAACGCCATTTCTTCCGAGAAGACAAGTTACACTCCCAATC
This sequence comes from uncultured Pseudomonadota bacterium, assembly GCA_913056375.1. Lineage (GTDB taxonomy): Bacteria > SAR324 > SAR324 > SAR324 > NAC60-12 > JCVI-SCAAA005. The sequence goes on from CAJXNF010000281.1 coordinate 2,183, forward strand.
GCCGCCCTCAGGTTAACCTTGCGGAGTGCTTGGCTCGCTCCGTAGTAAAGATCGGCTTGTTCCACCTGTAACATACTTACCTCCCTAGGTAGACTTCGATTACGGTAGCATTGGACTGTACTTCTGAGTGAGTTCCTTCGGCCAGAACACTCCCTTCGTGTAAGACCGAAACTCTACAATCCAGAGCCTTGACAAATTCCATATCGTGTTCCACCACCATTACGGACTTAGTACCAGAAATTTCCTGAAGTAATTCAGCAGTCTGTTCCGTTTCTGCATCGGTCATCCCGGCAGCTGGTTCATCAACTAGCAGTAGTTGAGCGTCCTGAACAAGCAGCATTCCAATTTCTAACCACTGCTTTTGACCGTGCGAGAGGGAGCCTGCTGGATCATTCTGACGTTCAATCAAGCGAATTCTCTCGAGCACCTGTTCCACCAGCTCTTGTTGTGTTCTTGAAGGTTTGAAAGATAAAGCAGCCCAGATTCCTCTGTTTGCCTTGAGAGCAAGGTAAAGATTGTCAGAGACGCTTTGCTGTTCAAAAACGGTTGGTTTTTGGAATTTTCTGCCAATGCCCAGCTGGGCGATTTCACTCTCATCCAATGTCGCTAGATTGATCGTTTGGTTGTGGTAGAAGACATCTCCTTGATCAGGGCGGATTTTGCCAGTTATCACATCCATCATCGTAGTTTTTCCTGCACCGTTTGGTCCGATGATCGCTCGTAATTCTCCGTGTTCCAGCAGGATCGATAAATTATTCAGCGCCCGAAAGCCATCAAAGGTGACGGTTACACCATCAAGATAGAGGATACTTTCATTGAGAATTTTTTCTCCGTGGGCGAGAACAGGCTGGTTCACGAGCTTGACTCTGAACCGGATGGTTTGAGAGGAGTCTTCAGTCTGTGTTGAAAAAGTTTGTCTCGATAAAATTGAATGCCCACGATGCCCCTAGGCAACAAAACGGTCACAACAACAAACATCCCACCCAGAACAAAAAGCCAAAGTTCTGGCATTGCGCCAGTAAACCAAGTTTTTGCTAAATTAACGACGATGGCTCCCAAGGCAGCACCATAGAGGGTTCCTCTTCCCCCTACAGCGACCCAGATAACGATCTCAATTGAGTTCAGTGGAGAAAATTCACCAGGATTGATGATACCAACCTGAGGTACATACAAGGCACCCGCTAATCCTGCGAGCATAGCCGCAACGACAAATGCAAATAGTTTATAATTTGCTGTACGATATCCAAGGAAACGACTCCGACTCTCTGCATCTCTGACCGCCAACAAAACTTTTCCATAGTGAGTTTTGAGCAGCCAGCGGCATAAAACAAAGCCCCCAGCCAGAGCTAATGCTGAAATGATGAAGAGTCCCCGCCGAGTAGAATCCGCCTGCAGTTCAATCCCTAAAACATCTTTGAAATCAGTCAGCCCATTGTTCCCACCAAAGCCAAGCTCGTTCAGGAAAAAAGCAAGCATCAAAGCATAGGTCAGTGCCTGAGTGATGATCGAAAGGTAGACACCAGTAACCCTGGAACGGAAGGCAAACCAACCAAACACAAGAGCCAAAAGTCCTGGAATCAGAAGAACCATCAGGATCGAAAAAATAAATGAGTCAAAGCCCCACCAATACCAAGGTAAGTTTTCCCAGTTCAAAAACACCATAAAATCAGGCAAAACTGGATGACCATAGACTCCACGTTCTCCAATTTCCCGCATCAAATGCATCCCAAATGCGTAGCCACCCAGCGCAAAAAAAGCACCGTGTCCAAGGCTGAGAATTCCACAATATCCCCAGACCAAATCCAGTGAGAGAGCAAGTAAAGCGAAACAAAGATACTTGCCCATCAGGCTTACAGCATAAGTTGGGATGTGAAATACCGAGTCTTGACTAACCAGACCGTTCAGTACGGGAACTAGAGTGACCAGAGCCAGAAGACAACCAAGGAACCATCGAGCACCCGAATCAGCTAGTAAGGTGTTGAAAAATGAGTTTGTTTGCATGATTGAGGTTCGTTTTTTGTGTCAGCCATTTCTTGAGATGCTAGTTTTCAACAAATCGTCCCTTGAGTGCAAACATGCCGCGAGGTCTCTTCTGAAGGAAGAGAATGATCAAAACGAGCACAATGATTTTTGCTGCAACTGCTCCAGCGAAAGGCTCCAAAAGCTTATTGGCCAAGCCCAGGCTCATGGCCCCAAAGAAAGTTCCCCAGAGATTGCCCACTCCTCCGAAGACTACGACCATGAAAGAGTCGATGATATAAGACTGCCCCAAATTTGGGCCCACATTAGTTAGTTGACTGAGAGCTACCCCAGCAATTCCAGCGATGCCTGAACCCAAGCCAAAGGTGAGGGCGTCAACTTGGTCGGCTCTGATTCCCATTGCATTGGCCATCCGCCGATTTTGGGTGACTGCACGCATTTCCAGGCCGAAATGACTTCTTTTTAGAAGGGC
>CAJXNF010000282.1 GCA_913056375.1 uncultured Pseudomonadota bacterium
GAATTTCCGGCCGATGACGTCATTGCAAACGTCAGGAGGGTATTGCCATCAAGTTTGATTTCTTGAAAAGTATTGAAGTTTCCACGACGTGTTACTAGCTTATTCAATCTCCCCCAGGCCGTTGTCGATAAACGCCGAGGTGACTGAATTGAAATTCTTACAAATCGAGAATCCGTCGCGGTTGGGAAGACGATGTTTCCGCTCTCAAAAATGAGATAAGTTACACGACCTTTATAATCACCTCGATGGAACTCAAGATAGTCCGGGTCTTGGCTGACGTTTGTTGTGCCAGGCACATTGGGAATGAGTTGGTTTGTGAGAGTTTCATCACTTCTCAGTTGATCGGTTCTGGCAATCCCAATTGCTGCTCCCAATTTTTCCAGTGGTAAACAGAAGCTGAGTGTGCCAATGACTTCAGACTTCTCCCCAAGATCCGGTGATTTGAAAATAGGCTGATCAGCACTTAAACAGCCTTCGGTTTTGATTCCTGCTTGCAGGAAAGCGACGCTCCAACTGAATGTTCCATTGCGGGCTTTTTTGAAGCCTTCGTAATCCTTATGCCTTAGTTCTAGTAATTTTTTCTGATGTGGTGCTCGCTCAGACTCAAGGCTTGTGTAGACAATTCTCCCTTGATGATCAAAGACGCGCCAAACTCTATCAGGTGTCAGGCTTGTGACTCGTCCCAATATTGCATCGATTTGTGTCTTGTCTAGGCTTACGATCCCTGGCTGTTTACTTAGTGCATCCATCAGCAAAACTGTCGACTCCTTCCACTGGTCTATGTTACTGACCAGGCCAGTTACTTGATCTCTGTTCCTTAGGTGAGTATTTCGAATCAGGCGTTCCGATGTTGTGCGGAAAATAACAACATTTCCGATTGAAAATAATAATATAATGACAAATGTTATCTGCGCTGTAAACGTAAATTGTAGCGTTTTGATGACTCTGAATTTGCTTCCAAGTGATAGTGCTGGTTTGAGTGATTTTGGGATAGGAAGAGTCATGTGAAGTTATAGACTTTTCATTGAGTGCCGCTCTTTGAGCTGTTTTAATCCAAAAAATATAATGCCTGATATTGTGAAACCGCTGATTAGTATTTTTATTAACCGACGTCGAGCTTCCTTAAACAATAAAGATTGTTCTCTCTCGATGAGGAGTCCCATATTGGCAGCAGGACTGTATTGATAGGCGCCAACGACCGGTTTTCTTTCATGGTTAAGATACAGGTATGGTCCCTGTCTGTTATTCAGCGCATTGTTGATCCCTTCGCTTTTTAATGATGGGTAATTGCTTGGATCAATGGGATTGTATATTTCGGTAATACGACTTAATGACGTGTATGCAACGGCATATGTTCTTTCTGGAGGGGTGAGGATGCTGGGTTGATTTTGTTCGAACATAGAAGCATGCAGTATTTTTGGATTGATATCAACAGCATAATATCCGCGTCGTTTACCGTTGTTATCCCGAATCGGCAGTGCAATGGTTGTGCTTGGACGACCCGCTCGAGGATCCTTGAAAAATCGCAGAGCTACATCAATTGATTTTTCGGGGTCAATATACGTGGTTGTATTTTGCACAGGTTGATAACGCCCTGTTTTCGTTGCTTCTGTTGATAAGGCAATAATTGCTCCTGCTGTGAGTATCGATATACTTTCTGCCCCTAGATCTGTTTGAAAAAGCCCCGTCGTCTCAAAATTTCCACCGATTTGGGAAGTGGTGTTGGGTCTGCTTGGCCGCAAACGTTTTTTAGATGACAATACTTTGATACTTTTTTCTCTAAATTCTCGACTCTTTATATGCTGGGTTATCGACTCGATCAGTGAGATCTTTGCTTCTGTTAATGCGTTTGCTCTTTTAGTCAAGACTTGCTTTTGTGCTTCATATGCTTGTTGACCGAATGTTCTCGTATCATGGAAATATGTTGCGAGACCAATCGAACTTGTGACGGTTATCGAGACAATTAAAATTTCAGTGCAGGATATTTGTGATATTTTCATGATCTTTCCCATTTCTTGAATATTGATTCGATTGACTCTATAGCATTATCTACGGCAACCTCGACAGGCGTGTTATTGACGCAGACTTGTTCGATGGCTTGAGCCCAGATATTGAGTCGCCTGACTTCTGTGTAAGCTGGGTTATAAATTTGGTAAGCAAGTTTGTAGTTTTCTACGGTTTCGCGAGAAGCTTGAATATGTGTATTTCTTAATTCATTCCAAAAGGGATTTTCTAGTATGCTTTGCGAAACGGGCAAATAACGCCCTTGAGAGCCTTCAACGTAGGTCGACAAATTTTCAGGCTTGATGAGGTTGAGGGCATAGGATTTGGCTTCTTTGGCATTGTTGGTGTCAAAGATAAACATTTGTTTTACTGAAATGTCCGTGCGCACCTTCTTGCCGGAGATTCCTTTTGGCCAACCTACTGACGCAATTCTTTCGTAGTAAGCGACTTCGTCTGCCGTTTGAGATCCTGGAATCGACAATGTTGGGTTGGCTGTCATCAAAGACAAGCTGCTCAGGAAATTAATGTTGTTATCGACATCACCCCATTCAGTTGCTTTTGCGGGCACCCAGCCTTTTTTATAAAAGCTGGTGTAATTCTTCATCGCATTGATGACTTTGTTGCGTTCTTCCGAATTTCGCAATAAAAGTTCTCCAGATGGGCTGATGATCTTTGCTTCATGAGCCTCCAGGAAAAAGTCAAAGAGAATATGGGTATCCGATGTTGAACTTGCCATTGGTAGGCCAATTCCCTTGATATCAACAAAGCCGGCCTGGATGGCTTTCTGTTGATTGATTCCCCAGAATTCCCAGAACTCGTTCCAGCTATCGGGGATATTGATGGCCAGATCTGTCCCGTTCGCCTCTTGAAGTAAGTCCTTCCAGTAGTGGATATAGGCTGAGCTAACTGATAGCGGTATGGAGTAGGGATTTCTCTCTTGTGTTTGCTTGTTCAGAAACGTAATGTTTTCAATGATTCCAGGTGAGTAATCATTCTTGAATTCTTGGATCACGTCACTTGTTTCTAGAAGAAAGCCTTTGTAGGCAAAGGTTGGGCCATGGCTGTCTCCAACGCTGTAGCCGTACATCAAGTCTGGTTTTGGCCCTCCATTCAGAATTTCAGTCGCTCTCTGTGAGATTTCGCCATCATTAAAAAATACAAGCTTTACCTTTTTTCCGGTAGCCTTTTCCCATTTTCTCGTGATTGATTCAATTGCATCTGTCTCTTCCGGATAGTATCCCTCAGACCACCACACGAGTAGATCATCGCCGTTAGTGGATTGTGATGTCGTTTGATTGACCCCTGTTAAGTTGCAGCCACTAACGGATAAACCCAATAGGATCGATGCGAGAGTCAGCTGAGCTTTCAATGGACGCTCCAATACCTTGTTTTATTCTAGCGATTTTCAGGAATCCTGCTTAATTGCGCGCAAAGGCTGATGGATGATCTTACCAAGAAGTTAATGCAAGAACCCAGATCGGCAATGTGAACAACAATATTAGATTGCTGATAATGAGGGTTTGAACTGTAAATGCTCTGTCGAGGTTGAAGTTTTCGGCTAAGACAAGCGTTGCAAACGCGCAGGGCATCCCTGCTTGGAGCACAAGGATCAAGCGCTCTGGGCCGGCAAATCCTGTCGCTGTCAGCAAAGCTCCGATGATCAGTGGCACAGCCACCATTTTGATCAGAACGGCTCTAAGGGGTAGTTGAAATGATCCAGAACCGCTGAGTTGTTCGATTCTCATCCCCATGGTGAGCAGAGCCAGCATGATTGAGCCCCACGCAATCACGCTAAGGATGGTGTTAACCATCTCTGGAAGTTCAACTGATTTGAGTAAGAGTCCAACTCCAAAAGCCAGTAGTGAAGGATTCTTGTAGAGCAGTTGGCTTGTTTTGATCATGGCTCCGCGCCATGAGCTGCTTGGTTTCCCTTTCTCCCCTCGGGTTGCAATCCATGTTCCTAGTCCATACCCTCCCAGCACGGTTCCACAGATGTCATAGAGAACTGCAATTCCGAAATAACTGGGTCCAAGTTGCGGGAGAAGTAATACGACGGGAAATCCAATAAAGCTCGTATTGCCGACGTAGCTGCTGAGTTGAAAGCTGCGGCGAGTCCCGGCGAGGATGGAGTGTCTTGGCCCGAGGATGTAAGACGAGAATAGAAGGCCCAGTCCAATAGCCAGGCTTGCCGTGACCGGAGCAATCCATGCACTGGCAGAGAGCTCGGTGCTGCGTACGAAGTTGGCAATGCCGATTGGTATTCCGATGCGTAGCAGGAATTGCGCGAGGAAGGCTGGGATCCGTCGACTGTTGCTTTTCCCCCAGGCTCCTCCGTAGGAGACCATCAGTTTGCTGATCAGCATTCCGCTGCCAACGGCAGCCACGATGGGAAGATAAACCGATGTGACAATAGAGGAAAGATCGGTTAGCATCGCTATTGTCCTCGGAAAAAATTACACCACGACAACGTTTGCATGTATTGATTAATTGGTCAACGGTTTGTTAGAGAGGTCTGTGAAAGTGAGTGTTGGTTGAATCGCATCGCTGCTTTGAATGATGTTTTCAGTGGTTGCTTTTGATTGTTGAATTTAAGTGTCCTGCTGTTGCTTCGATG
>CAJXNF010000283.1 GCA_913056375.1 uncultured Pseudomonadota bacterium
CATCACAAAGGCACGAATTGGGTTGCTAAAGCGGATATGGTTGTTGAGAACAAGCGCTAAGCCAAGACCCAAAATAGCTTTAAAGGGCACAGTCACCAGGGCATAAATCATTGTATTCCAAGCCGTCTGATGAAATATGTCGTCTTCTAATAGATCAATATAGTTCCAGAGGCCAATGTATTCACCCGGCATCCCGATGCGGGTATCCGTCAGAGACAGCCAAATGCCAAGCGCGAAGGGATAAGCCAAAAAGACCGCAAGAATACTCAATCCTGGCAGCATCAACAGAACGCCCAGAGAGCTTTCACGATCTAGAAAATTATCGAATCGGATAGAAGACGAACTCATGCGCTGAGGAGAAAAGGATTGAAGGGAGGGATGCATGACAACTCCTCCAACATTTGCGCTAGTTGGAGGAGTTGCATCTGGTGTGATTAAAAAGCCTCAGCGATAGATACGCTCAAGCTGTCGTTGACCCCATTTGAGGGCATCTTTGGCATCACCAGACTGAACGGCTTTTGCAAAAGTATCTACAATGACATACTTGGATGCAGCCAATCCTGCTTTCTCATTTGGATCTCCTGAGAAGCCTCGTAGACGACCAAATTTAGGAACTTCCTTGAAAATGGACATCTTGGGATCTTTGTTCCAGGTTGGATCATTGGAGAGATTCTTAACGTGATGTAGTTGATATCCTTCTTGGACACTCCACCACTTATAATGATTTTCTGGTTGGAACCACCACTTGAGGTATTCTTTTGCCACATCAATGTTTTGTGAGTTTTTCAAGATAGCCATCGTGTTGGTACCAACTTCGTAATAACGACCTGCAGTCCCTTTGGGCATCAGCATATGATGGGTATCGGCCTGCATAGCACCACCATCATCTTTTTTCTTGGTCGCATAATAGATACTTGAACCATTGAAAGTTGAACAAATTTTTCCACTTAGAAAGGCCCGGTTATTACTACTGTCATCCCAAGATGTACCAGTCTCATCATAACCATCTTTCCAAGCCTGAATAAATTTGTTCATCGCATATTCGAATGTTGGGGTATCGAATAGCACTGTCTTGCCGTCGTCAGCTACTTCGAGAGCACCGGATGACCACATATAAGGGTAACAGAAGCCAATTGGGTCTCCAGAGCTATGTCCTAAAGCCTGACCAAATGGCATACCCATCTTTTTGGTTTCTTTCGCTATTGCAAAATAGTCGTCCCAAGTCATGTCCAATAATGCACCGTTATCAGCATTCCTTACACCAGCTTGCTTGAAGGCACTTATTCTATAAGCAATCGTACCTGCAGAAGTACCGTGTGGAATTCCGAGATAGCGGCCTCCAACGTGTCCAGAATTGAGAATATACTCTTCGTATCCACCTCCGCGTGCTGCCACTTCTTCTGCCTCATCAGTCATGTCGACGAGATTGTTAGCATACAGGTGATTCTGAATTGGCCAAAGTTCAACAACATCCAGACCACCAGCCTGTAGAGCAGCACCAATCTTTGGCTGCAGATCTGGCCAGTTCAAGAAGTCGGCATTCACTTTCACTCCAGCCTGCTTCCCAAATTCTTCAGCCTGCTGCTTGGCAATTTCCTGGGCTTCTGGAATGAAGTGGGTTCCTCGGACGATCGTCAATGTCTTATTCTGAGCGCTACTGATGTAAGGGAATCCTCCCACCAAGGCAATTGCCCCTGCTGCAGCTGCACCGGTTTTGATGACCTGGCGTCGGGTCATGCCCTTTTCGGAGGTCTCTTCAGAAATGCTGGTCGGTTGATTATCATTCAATTTTTCCATGCGAATCTCCTCTTCCTATTCAGCCTATGGCAAATTAAGTCACTTGAGCCACCTTGACCCAAGCACTCGCGGGAAACTAGGCTAGGCTTCCCCAAAAGGCAAGAGCAATTGTTAGTAATGCTACGTTTATTTTCCTTAGATTATTCAGGACTGTGTTTGATTCTTATTTTGATTTTAACGACCTTCTTAATCTATTAATAGTTAGTTCATGTTTAGTAATTTATTTATTAAATAAACAACTTTTGTGCGCACCTTCTCTTCACTTTCTGGGGCAAACAGGGCTATTTTGACTTGGTAGGTGTTTCGAGTAAACTCTTCTTGCCTAGGCAAATAGTTTAAAAATCCATTGCAGATATCGAGGACGAGGATCAAATTTTCCGGAAACTGTCGCCTCAAAAAAATCTGGAATTCGTTATAAAATTCTATGGGCGCACCAACCATTATCGTTTTTCCTAATTTCCAAGCATAAATCGGAAAATCGTAGGTTGATGACTCCCCCAGTTTTTCTCTCAAGGCTAATCCTCTTTGCGCACGCTCTTTCTCGAATCCACTTTTTGCTTCTACTAATTTTTTGAAGGCATCAATCGTAGGCAGATCCCCAAGCTCCAATTCGACGGTCTCTGTTATCATGCCAATCCTTCGGTCTGGCAACTCCTCCTCATATTTCCATAGTCCGAGCGTCGCCCCAGACTCTATCTTCCTATCAAAAACCATCTTCTTTCCGGATGGCATTAAACTAGTCAGTGTAGAAAGCGCAGCGTAGCCCAATTCCCTACCATTTTGATCTGCGGCCTCTGTTGATTCTTCGTAGCATCTTCGAGGCGCCAATTCCCCGTCGGCACCATGAAGAAAGATGCAGGGGGCTCCGTTGGTATCCCTTTCTACCAATTCCCTCATGGCACCAACATAATCAGGCGAGATCAGACGGTTCATTCCTCCCAAGGAAGTAGGGTGCGCTGCATAATGGACCAAACTCGCAACGTGTACCCCTGACTGCTCTGTTATCCTGCCCACAAGAAGTGTGTCATCTGAAGGTATAGATGGATTAATTCCTACAACGGCCTCACCCGTCTCTGGAAGAGTCAGATCCCGATTGAAAGCCAGGCCACAACGACCTATCCCCCAACTCAGCACACAAGCTCTTTTGTTCTCCAAAGCTTCTGAAAGTAGTTGCCGACATGTCTTCAGAATTTGCTCTCGGTAGTCCTGGATTAGATGGCCCCCTGGCGCATCTGCCAAAAGAGGATCTGTAAAGGGTGCACCATGACTATGCGACAGGTGAGTAATCAGGCTGCCAGGGGCAAGATTAAACTCTTCTTCGAGAGGAAGTCTGATGCCTTCTTCGTCTTCACGAGAAAGCCATGCCATCAGATCCAAAGCCAACAAGGTCAGATTCACTTTTTCTGATAAATCGGAAATTGCTAGGCAGGAAGCTCTTAGGGGCCGATGAATTCCATCGGCAATGTCATGTTCGGAATATCCCCACGTTCGGGAGTACATTCCTGCAGGTGGGTTGATTTCAGCGACAGCTACTCCAAACAAGCCCTGAAATTCATGTTGGCGGATTTCTGGGATCTGGCCGAACTCAATCATAATTTTGTTTCCAAATAGTTAAGATTGAAATTCGGCAGGATTAAAATTTTTCACGTTCTGTCTTTCACGGAAAGTACACAGCAAGTAAAAGCTTGCTGGGCTAACCACTTAACTCCCAATTTTAATATCGGGACGATCACGCAAAAACTTATCGAGTCCCACCTGATCCTGAGCAGCGTCGCGTAGGCGTTGTACTCCATCTCTCAAAACACCCAGTTCAGAAGCTGTGGAAAGCCTTAGAAAATGCTTACCTTCTGCACCAATTCGACCGAAAGAGAGCCGATCCAACACAGCTACTTGATGATCGTACAAAGCGAACATTTGAAACAGTCCTGCAGGGGACGTTTCCTTTTTGGCTGCATCATTCAGATTTGAATGGTAATCAATTAAACCCAGAGACTCACAGACTCCTTCAATATTTGGGAACAGGTAGAAGGCTCCTCCTGGCTTCTGACACTCAACACCTGGAATAGCTCGTAAATCTTCGAGCACCGCATCTCTTCGCTCTTCAAAAGTTCGTACCATCTCCAGAACTTCTCGTTCCACTGTTTCGTCTGTAAGTGCCACCACAGCTGCTTCTTGATTGTAGGGCGCAACACATGAGAAGTAGTTGATATTTAATGTTTTGAACATCTCTGCTTCCGCCACAGTGGGTAGCACAGCATAGCCAATTCTTCCTCCCGTCCAGGCAAAGGTTTTTGAGAAACCACTTGCTAGGATCGTTCTTTCTGCCATCCCCGGTACTTGAAGAATCGAATAATGCTGCTGACCATCAAAAACTATCCGTTCATAGATCTCATCAGAGTACACTCTGACATCAGGTGGAGCCTTGCGTAGTATCACATCTGCGATCTCTTCAATCTGCGACTGACTCGCAACTCCGCCAGTGGGATTTGAGGGGAAGTTTAAATAAATAACCTTGGTCTTTGGCGTAATCAATTCAGCGAGTTGCTCAGCGGTGAAGGTGAATCCGGCTGATTCATCCAAATGCAAGGGGACAGGAACAGCTTGGACGTAACGAATAAATGACTCGTAGATCGGAAATCCTGGGCTTGGGTAAATCACCTCATCTCCCGGATTACAATAAATTTGCTGGGTCAAGCCAATCGAAGGCTTACCGCCCGGAAAGACCACCACATGCCCGGGTGTAGTATTGAGACCTCTCGTTCGATTTACATATTCACTGATGGCGCTACGTAAGTT
>CAJXNF010000284.1 GCA_913056375.1 uncultured Pseudomonadota bacterium
GAAAGCATGTGCTTTGTGAAAAGCCACTGGCGCCTAATGCTTCAGAAATCGAAAAGATGATTGAGGCCCGAGAACAAAGTGGCAAAAAATTGATGTGTGCCCAGCACTTTCGATTTCGTGATGATTCGAAGATGATCCAAGCTCAGGCGCAGGCCATTGCACCAGTGTACCATGCGCGCTCCTGGATGCTTCGCCGAAACGCATTGCCTGTTCGGGATGGATTCTTGATGAAGCAACATTCTGGGGGTGGGGCGTGTATTGACATTGGAGTCCATGTGCTGGATTTGACACTTTGGTTCATGGGCAATCCCGAACCAAAATCAGTCACAGGGATCTCAAGGACAGAGCTTGCGAAAGAACCCGGAGCCTTCAGCAAGTGGGGGGATTATAATCCCTCCGTCATGGATGTGGAAGAACTGGCAGCTGCCTTCATCCGTTTTGAAAATGGGGCGGTGTTGATTCTAGAAGTTTCTTGGATGCTGCATCACGAAACTGAAATGGAGGATATGCAGGTCTGGCTTTACGGTAAGCAAGGCGGACTGCATTGGCCCAGTTGTCAGAAACTGACTTCTGATGTTCAGGCTAAAGTACACAGTAATAGCATCCTCAAACCTCGACCAGCTGGAATTGAGCCCCACGCCCAGGAGTGTCTTGAATTTGCAGAGGCAATTGTCGGGAATCAGGCAGTGCCTGTACCTGCTGAACACTCTCTGCAAGTGATGAAAATCCTGAACTCAGTTTATGAGAGCCAGCGGACAGGTAAAGAGGTGATATTGTAGGATAACGAGTTTTACTACTAGTATGTCTCAAGAACTCATGCTCTTTTTTAAATTCAATCCATTCGACCAAAAGTTATGAATCATTCAGAATTTTTTTGGGAAAAGGGGTATTTACATCTACCAGGAATTTTTTCTATACAGGAAGTTGAAGCACTAACAGAGGATCTGGTTTGGATGATGGAGAGCTGGGCTGAGAACACGCCTGGTTGGAGTGGTCCTTGGCGCAAAGCCTACATGGATGCTGAGACGGACAGTCGTAGTAAATTGATTGCGATGCATGACCTCCAATATTATTCAAGCAACTGGCTCCAGGCCGTCCTGAAGCCCAAATTGGTCTCTGTGATTGCCGAGTTGATTGGGCCAGCTGTAGAGTTACATCACAGCACAATGCACATAAAACCTCCCCAAGCAGGCCATCCCTTCCCGATGCATCAAGACTGGGCCTTCTACAAACATGAGGATTCTCGTTACATAGACGCCCTCGTTCATTTGGATGACACCTGTCATGATAACGGGGAAATTCGCTTTCTGGAGGGGTCACACAAAACTGGTCCACTGGAACACATCATTCAGTTTCCTGATGGTCAACCCTGTACCCCACATTTGCCAACCACAGATTACTCTTTGGCAGATACGGTGCCGGTTCCAGCAAAAAGAGGAGATGTTGTGTTGTTTAACATCAACACCGTGCACGGCTCTTATATCAATGTGACGGAATCAGCCCGAAAGCTGGTCCGAGTCGGTTATCGCAATCCTGAAAACAAGCAAACCGCCGGGCAAAGTGCTGGCCGTCCTGGTTTGCTGGTGCATGGTACAAGAGTTCGCAAAAATGGAGATGAGCTGTTTTCAACGAATGGCCCCAAGCCGATCTCTGTAGAAGAAACCTTTGCCGTTGGGTAACTCTAGGAACCAAGCATGACGCCCGAAATTCGATACAGTGCTGGGACTCGATACGAAGCTCCACGAGTCTTTCCAGAATATTCGCCAGACCATGAATTTCGTGTGCTCAACTGGGAAGACTGGAGATTCTGGAGAGACAATGGTTACCTCGTAATCAGAGATTTAATCCCCAAGGAACAATGCGAGGAATTGATCAAGGTGACCTGTGGCTATCTGGGAGTTGAGCGGGACAACCCAGATTCGTGGTACAATATCACACCCAGATCTGCTGAGGATCCGACTCCAAAAAGCATTGCAGGGATGACCGAATTGTACCATCATCAGGCGATCTGGAATAATCGTCAGTTTCCCAAGGTCTACGATGTATTTTTTGATCTTTGGGGTACCGAAAAACTCTGGACGACCATTGATCGTGTAAATATGAACCTTCCCAATCAGAATGGCTGGGATTTTGGCGGCTTTCTGCATTGGGATGTTGAGTTGGATCAATTACTTGCTACACGCAACATTCAAGGGGTTTTGAGTTTAAATGACAATGACGCTGGTATGGGAGGGCTCCAGATCATTCCGGATCTTTTCAAGCAGTTGGAAAGTTGGTTGGAAGAACAGCCGAAAGGACGTTCAAGAATGTTGGAGGAAAAAATTGATTTCGAAGTGATCAATGTTCCAAGCAAAGCTGGCGACCTTGTGATCTGGGATACTCGAATGGCTCACGGAACCAGTCCCAATCGCTCCACAGTTCCAAGGTTTGCCCAGTATCTCTCGATGTGTCCAGCAGAGCCTGAGCACGCTGAGTTATTAGAAATCCGCCTTGAATCCTTTGCCAACCAAACCCGACCTGAAAAATCAGGGAACAAAATTAGTGGTACGGCTGGATCCCGAAAGGAGTCTGACTTTGGCCCCAAAGCAGAACTGACAGAACTTGGCAAGCGACTACTGGGAGTACAGCCCTGGTGAATTGGTCAACAGCCACCAAGTACTAATTCGATAAAACCCTTTTGATAATGGAGTTGGAATGATCTCTGGACTGGACCATGTGAATATAGAAACCTCAGCACTTGAGGAAACCATTCATTTTTATGAGGATGTCCTAGGATTTGAGAATGGCGATCGTCCCCCTTTTGATTTTCCGGGAGCCTGGCTTTACGCAGGTGGCCATCCGGTAATCCATCTTGTAGAAACTGATTCGAAACCTGGTCCAACGGGCGCAATTGATCATGTTGCTTGGATTGCCGAAGGTTACGACGAAATGAAAGCGAGATTGGAACAAAAGTCTGTTACCTTCAAACTAATGGATGTACCCAGCTCACCTGTTCGCCAGATCTTCATCCACGACCCTAACGGAGTTCGCCTGGAATTGAACTTCAAACGAGACTAATTCCAAATCCTCGTCTACTGCACCCCCTTCAAGTGTCTGTCACCCGCGTTTCCTTTCTAGGCCTTTTTCTCTTTGCCCTTGCCGTTATCACCTATTGGATGACCAAGGGCATTGACCAGCCAATCGTTGATGGTGCGGTGCAAACCTGTATCAACTACATCAAGCCCACCGGATCAGTCGAAAATACTGTTATCAAAGCGGAAGGGGACAGCACTCTCGCTACCTTCCAAATCCGCGTGAAGGATGACTCTCGCTCCTTGATCTGTACGGTGGACTGGTTCAGTTATATTTCACATGGGGATTACGTGATTTTATGGGTAAAACCCGAATCCTAAGTCAAATCCATCAATATCTTCTACCCTTTGGTTTCACTGCCCCTGCCCGTTTAGCTTTGCTCCTGCTTTTCAGTAATCTCTACTTCTATCTGCCCTTCTACGTTCTTTATCTTCAAGACAAGGGACTCAACCTTGTTCAGATTTCTGAACTTTCGATTCTGCTGCTACTCAGCAACCTCTTGTTTGAAATTCCAGGTGGATTGTTGGCGGATCATCTTTCCAAGAAAAAGATACTGGTCATCGGTCTGCTGCTACAATTGCTTGGAGAAATCATTTTCCTCCAAGGCACACAGTTCTTTCACTTCGCTTTGGCTTCCCTCATCGGAGGGATTCACTGGGCATTACATTCTGGCTGTCTCGAAGCCTATCTCCATGAATTGCTAGACCGACAAAAACAGTCTCAACGCTACAGTGAAGCACTTGGCTATTTTGGTTTTGCCAAATCCACAGCAAATTTCACTGCCTTTCTTGGAGGAACACTGATTGTGGGGATCTGGGGGGCTGAAAGTTTTTATATCCTGATTGCCTTGACCGTCTTTTGTGTGGGTCTGGCGCTGCTAGGTATGTTCTCCTTACCTGGTATGGAGAGTATTCATTTGGAAGAGGATGAGGAAACTCACAAGAGAGTTTCAAACTTTACTTGGCTTGATCGAATTGGATTCTCTGAAATCTCATCACTCTCAGGAACTCTGATTGTGATGATCTTGCTATTTTGTGCAACGCAGCCTTTTGCTGACTCGCTGCTGATCATGGTTCAGCCTTTTTTTGAAGAGCGGGGAGGTGAAGTGGCCTTGCTTGGCCTCTTGACAGCCGCTGGAATGGCCATCGAAGGGCCGGTCCTAAAGCAGGTTCATGTATTACAAAATCGCTTCGGAGTCGCTCGAATTCTGGCGGGCACCTGCCTGTTTCTGGGAGTTGGCTATGCTCTGCTTAGTTGGAGTGCCAACGCCTGGATGGTTGCTTTCTTTTTTCTCTGGATCCGTTCCGTGGTGGGGGTGCAGCAAGTATTGCTTACAGATCAAACTTTAAAACTTTTTCCTGTGCATCGGCACGCAACGGTTTTGTCGATCATGAATCTTGGTTCTCGACTGTATGTAGCCGGTGGAATGTGGGGAATTGCTTTGGTGGCCGAGTATTCTATTCCTTGGGCCTTTATGAGCTTGGCAGGAATCCTGTTGGTTGCCACTTTAC
>CAJXNF010000285.1 GCA_913056375.1 uncultured Pseudomonadota bacterium
GATCTGAATCAGGTAACTCGGGCTATTTCTGCTGAAAACACCAATATTCCTGGTGGTACGATCGAGATGGGGCCCACGAAATACCTAGTAAGGGTTCCAGGTGAATTCGAAACGCCGATGGCCATCAATGAGGCCTTGGTTGCAGTTTCAGGGGATCAGGTTCCCATTCGGGTCAAGGATCTGGGTCGAGTCGTTTTTGGTTTCAAGGAACTTTCAAATCGCTCTCGTCTTGATGGGCAGGAATCTGTTTCTTTGAGCGTTATCAAGCGCAGTGGAGAAAACCTGTTGGCGATTCGTCAGCAAGTTCAGGATTTGGTCAAAGAGTTTGAAGCAGAGCAACGGGGTGAGATTCGTTTCACAATCCTGGCTGATTCTGGAAAGTGGGTAAACCAGCTGGTTTCCGACTTGGAAAATAACATTATCTCCGGCTTCATCCTTGTTTTTGTAGTGCTGTTGGTGGTGATGGGGATACGTAACGCTCTTTTCGTGGCAGTCTCCATTCCACTCTCGTTCCTGATGAGCATGTGGATCATGCAGGCCATGGGATATACCCTGAATTTCATCGTGTTGTTCAGCCTGATTTTAGCCCTTGGCATGTTGGTCGACAATGCGATTGTTGTCGTGGAAAACATCTACAGGCACATGCAGGGTGGAAAAAATCGCTTTGAGGCCGCACTGATTGGCATCAAGGAAGTGGGTGGTCCGATCACCTCCTCAACCCTTACAACCTTGGCTGCTTTTGGGCCGATCATCTTCATGCCGGGGATTATTGGCGAATTCATGACCTATCTCCCACAAACCTTGATCATCACACTCTCCTGTTCTCTGTTTGTCGGACTTTTCATCAATCCAGTCCTATGCTCGACGATGATGAAAGTGAGCTCCAAAAAGTCGAGTAGCAGTGAAGATGAGCTAGCAATCCTCAAGAACTCAAGGTTTCTGCAAGGTTATTTGAGTTTCATGAAGGGCTTGATTCGATTTAGGTTTTTAGCTTTATTGGCTGCACTGGGAGGAATCTTTGGAATCATCTTCGTCTATGCTACTGTTTCTGCTCCTCGCAATGGAATGGAGTTTTTTCCACCCTCGGAGCCGCAAGAATTTGTTCTGAACATAAAAGCACCTGTCGGGACGACACTTCAGGTCTCAGACAAATACGTTAACGAATTGGAAGACATCGTCCGTCCATATGGTGGGAGCGTAGAAGCTGTTGTTGCGAATGTGGGACAACGACGAGGCTTTGGTGCCGGAGATTCAGGAGGAACGACTACTCACATTAGCCATGTTGTTGTGCCTTTTCCAGATTGGATGCACTGGGAAGAAAAACCCTCGGTTGTAATTGAAAAAGTCAGGGACAAGCTCTTTGATGTGACCGGTGTGGAGGTGGAGTTGACCAAACAACAGAACGGTCCACCAAGCGCGAAACCCATCAATATCGAAGTCCACGGAACAGATCTGAGTCTCATGCAGAAAGTTGCTCAGGATATTCAACAGATCATCCGGGATTTGCCAGGGTTGGTTGATCTGTCAGATGACTTTGATCGGAGTCGGCCTGAGATTCGAGTTTTGATCGACCGTGACAAGGCTTCTCGACTGGGACTGAGAGCTCAAGAGATCGCATCCACAGTTAGGACAGCTTTTAACGGCAGTAAGGTCTCAAATTTCAGAGACGGAAGTGACGAATACGATATTTTCGTGCAACTGGATGAGAATTTCCGCAGCAATTCCAGGGACCTCGAGTCTCTATATATTTTCACCCCTTCAAGACAGCTAGTTCCGTTGAGTGAAATTGCTGAGATCACTACAGGTCCTGCGTTTGGTTCCATCCGTCATGTTGATCGAGAGCGGGTGATTACTGTTTCTGGAAATAATCGTGAAATTCCTGGCCCTGTTTTGCTGGGCCAAGTACAGAAAAAGCTCGCTGACTTTCCTTTGCCCAACGGAATTACTCTCGAATATACCGGTGAAAACGCGGATCGTGAGGAATCACAGGCGTTTTTGGGTAAAGCATTCTTGACTGCGATCCTGCTCATTTTCCTGATCCTGGTGACACAGTTTAACTCCGTAATGTTGCCGTTTATCATTATGCTGGTTGTCTTCCTTTCACTTTCAGGGGTCCTTGTTGGCCTGATCATTCATGACCGGCCGTTCTCCCTAATTATGACAGGCATTGGAGGGATCTCACTGGCAGGAATTGTTGTGAACAACGCCATCGTCTTGGTTGATTTTATACAACAGCTTCGTAAAAAAGGCTTCGCGGCATTGGATGCGATCGTGACTGCTGCTGCTGTCCGACTCAGACCGGTGCTACTGACTGCTGTAACGACCATTCTGGGTTTGATGCCAATGGCTCTTGGAATGGATATTAACTTTTTCCGCTGGCCCGATCCTATCCTATTGGGCGTGCCTAGTGGAGTCTTTTGGAAACCAATGGCACTAGCGGTGATTTATGGAATCAGTGTGTCTACTCTGCTCACACTGATTGTTGTTCCGATCCTTTACTCGTTACAAGTTAGTCTGAAAAACGTCTTTGGAAGACTCTTTGGTGTTGGTAGAAAAACTGAAAATTCTGAGGATGAAGAAAGTTATTTTCCAAAAGCGGCATAAGCTGATTTAGGTCCTTGCTTTTTGCGTTGTGTAGGAGCATGGTGTTGGCGTTCCCTCTGGGAGCAACCTTCCCTAGACCACCATTTCTCTTTCATGGATGACAAAAAGGAGTCAGCATGAAGCTGCAACGCGTCCCCGTCGGCCTACCAGAAATCAGCGCTCTTCAACTTCGCCAAAAACATCTCTCCTGGGTACGCACCCAAGCTTCTGAGTGGGGATTGTTACGCAAGGAAAATCAGAGTCTTTATCGCGGCAAAGCTTATGATGCAGAAGTATTTGCGGTGGTGAGAACTGTGATGAAGGAAAATGATATCGAATATGTCGGATTTGTGGGGGATCAACAGATCACAGTTGGACCAGATCTGTTGAGGACCAAGCTAGAGGTCGAGCAGAGTTTCAGCGTCTAGTTTCCAGAGTCCCGAGGTGTCGCTCGGGACTGACTGGTCATGTTTAAAAGGTCTATTCTACAGATCTTCCAAAAGCGTAACGTCGGATCTGCTTTCCAGTGCTGTCGATTTCTTCTCCTCTCCAGGGTAAGCCGTCCCGAAATACACCATCGAATTTGATCCCGTCAGCATGAATGTATGTCCCCTTGCCTTGCGGGATCCCTTTGATGAAATTTCCCTGGTATCGGTCTTTATTGGGCCAGATATAAGTTCCCTCACCTTGAAAGAAGTCTTTTACGAATTCTCCCATGTACAATCTTCCGTCTGGCCATGAGAAAGTCCCTTTCCCATGTTTTTGACCGGTTTGAAAGTTCCCAATATATTTCCTGCCATCTGCATGGTTCATTTCACCTGGTCCGTTGATCAGTCCTTTCTTGAAATTACCAATGATCTTTTTGCCATTTGACCATGTCAATTGACCCCTGCCCTCAACCACACCCTTATTGAATTCACCGGTATAAATTCTGCCATCCGGCCAAGCCAGGATTCCTGCACCATCGGGTAAAGACTCTGAGAACTGCCCCGTATATTTTTTTCCATCCGGCCATATCAAAACACCATCTCCATCAATCTTCCCATTCTTAAAGGATCCTGTGAATTTGCGTTTATCCGCAAAAGTCAGAGTCCCATTCCCGTGCATGATCCCTTTACGGACATCACCAGTGTACTCTCTCCCATTTTTGAACGAGAAATTTCCACGCCCATCCGGCTGATTTTCTTTTATCTCACCTATGTATCTAGTCCCATCAGCAAAAGTATAAACGCCCTTACCTTGTTTGATTCCATTTCGGAACTCCCCAGTGTACAAGGCACCGTCAGGCCAACTGTAGGATCCTTTGCCGTTAAGTTGTCCGTTACGGAACTCCCCAGCGTATTTTCGTCCATCAGCCCACGTGTAGCTTCCTTCTCCATCCTCTCTGCCATAGCGGAAGTCACCCACATACTTTTCACCATTTGGGAAGAAGAAAGCCCCGCTACCATGGGGGATACCATCGTTTAGTTCACCTTCATATCGTTTCCCATCCGGCCATCGATAAATACCACGTCCTTCTAATTTGTTATTTTTGAAATTGCCGTAGTAGGTCCGCCCATCTGGCCATTGGTAACTTCCAATTCCATCAAGTTGATCGTTCACAAAGGTGCCAGAGTATTCCCGCCCATCCGGCCACTTGAGAATCCCTTCTCCGTTGAATTGCTCATTGTTGACCTGGCCTTGATAGCTTCTGCCGTCTGGAAAAAGGAAATTACCTTCCCCTTTGGGCTGACCCTTCTGAAAAGTTCCTTTGTACTTTCTTCCGTCGTTCCATTGGTAGATCCCTTGACCCTCAAATTGGCCTTCAACAAATTGACCTTCGTATTTTTCGCCATCACTTTGTACGAGAGTCCCTTGTCCCCAGGGCTGGCTATTCTTAAACTGACCAACGTACATGTTCCCGCTTGGAAATCTGATGGTTCCATCACCTGAAATTCGGTAATTTTTTACGGGACCTACAAATCGACTCCCATCAGGAA
>CAJXNF010000286.1 GCA_913056375.1 uncultured Pseudomonadota bacterium
TGCCTGCGTCATTGGCACCCAGTGACCAGCCAAGAAAGAGTCCGCTGCTCAACAGGAAGAGAGTTTCTATTGTCATTCTTTAAGTGAACTCATAGCTACTGTTGTTGGACAGCTGTCTGCTGAAGCAACTGTTCTAGGTCGGCTGGGGTATTGATGCCTTGCCAGCATGCCTCCAGATGTTTTGGTACATTCAGGATCTGCAGGGGCCATTGCTGCATTCTCCGATTGATCTGCTTACCTCCATCTAGCCATGCGGCTTCCAGCAGATAGCGAAAACCTGGTTCGTAAATCCCAATCATGGTTTCCAGGGGACCGATTTGATGGCGAGCCAGGGTAGCTAGTCGTAGAGGATCTCTCTTGGACAACAACCACTCTAGTGCCTCAAGATGCAACCTTGGATAATCGCACCCAACTACCAGCCAGGTTGTATTTGGTTCGGATTCCCACAGCCCGAGCAGTCCACCCCACGGACCAAAGCCTTGCACACGATCTGGGATCACAGCATAACGCTCAAGTTCTTGATGATTGGAGAATGACCAATCCTCTGGAACAGGAGGCAAGGAACCTCCAAAGACGACTCTACCTACTCCCAATAATTCTTCGAGCAGATGGGCTAATTTTAATCCCATCGGACGACCGCTGATTTGCATCCAAGCTTTGGGGTGGCCCATTCGAGAAGATTGCCCCCCGACGAGGACAGCAGCTTTGAGTGTTTGCTGCCTCCGCATTGTTCGGAGTTTTTCGAGGCAATGATCTAGCAGTTTGATCTCTTCTCCCGGGCCAAAGCAGGGAATTGTCAGCTGATCTGCCAGTGCTGGTTTTTTTGAACCAGGAACTCCAGCCCAAAATGCAAGAACGCTAGAGTTGTCCAGCACAGGAATTCCTTGGCTGGGGTGAAGACAAACCACCTTCCAGTCACTTGATTGCTTACCTCCCTCACGTAGCAAAATATCGAAGGGAAATTGGCGTCGGAGTTGGACTTCTGAATCAACAGATCTCTGAGAGAAATCTCTGCCAGGTAAGTGCAGAAGAACCTGAGCGGGATCGACAAACCCCACACCAACGGCTCCTTCATCAAAAAACCTCTGGCTATCCTTGCTGGCAATTGCGACGTGAACTTCCGAAGAACTTTTGAGTACAGCTGGTAAAAATCCCCGTGCTTTAAGTAATTTCAAGCAATGGAGCAGCAACTCGGTCTTACCAGAACCAGAATAGCCACAAAAAGCCAGGGAGGGAGTGAATGGTGGGGCAGAAACAGGTTCCATCAGCTGACAACCTGGGGCTCGTATCCTGACTTCAACCGGATGGCTGCTAGCACACTGACTCCCACCATCAGCGTTGCGGTTGTTAGGCACCCAACGAGTCCACCAATCTGATAGGTCCAACCGGAGAGAAGTGTTCCCAGCAAACGCCCCGCGGCATTGGCCATGTAGTAAAAACCCACATCCATGGTCACTCGTTCGCTTTGAGTAAAGGCAAGAATCAGGTAGGAGTGAAGCGAAGAATTGACCGCAAAGACTACTCCAAAAATGGCAAGTCCAGCCACTAAAATTTGGGTCAACCAGGAGGAGTTTTCCTGTAAGAAAAAGCTCGTAATGGCAAGAGTCACTAAAACCAAAAAGAGGAGCAGTCCCCAGTTCCGGGTAGCGCCAACCAGTTCCCGTTCGGAGCGTGAGTCAGCCTGCAACAACTTGGGAACCATCGCTTGGACCACTCCATAGAGTATGATCCAAAAGGACATAAAAGTCCCAATGAGGAAGAAAGCTTCGTAGTTGCCGGCTTTGCTACCATCTGACAGAACCGCGTAGAAATAGATCGGGATCCCCACAACAAACCAAACATCCCGGGCTCCAAAAAGAAAAATCCGTGCAGCCGAGAGCCAATTCACGTTGTGGGACTTGGAAAAAACCTCCGAAAACTTCGCTTTCTTTCTCCCTCTAGGTAGTCCAGATGGCATGAAGAGGAGCAGAGTCATTAAAATCAGACCCAATACAGACGCCATGCCGACAATCGACCAGAAGAACCCAACGGAAGCCAACAAACTGGCTCCCAACAGAAAGCCACAGCCTTTCACCACATTCTTGGAACCTGTCAACAGTGCCACCCAGCGAAATAGCCTCCCTTCCTCCTTGGGTGCCAGCAGCTTCACTGCGGACTTGGAGGACATCTTGGTTAGATCCTTGGCAACACCGCTCGCTCCCTGAACCAACATCACAAACATTACCGAGAGGTTGACCGTCCAACCCGGATCTAATTGGGTGAGGGCACCCAAAGCCAATACCTGCAGACCAAGTCCGACAAATAGCGTACTCGTGAGTCCAAAACGAGCAGCAACCCACCCTCCGGAGAGGTTGGTGACCATTCCCGCGACTTCGTAGAGAACAAATAGATAGGCTAATTGAATTGGTGAAAATCCAAGGGTATGGAAATGCAACAAGACCAACATCCGCAGGGCGCCATCAGTCAGCATGAATGACCAATAGGCTGCAGTGACCGCCAGGTAGGCGACAAATCCTTTTGAGCTCGAGCTTATTTCAGCGTTCATCACTACAGTTGGCTGAGAATCATTTTTGTCAAATCGGCCATCCGCATCACATAGCCCCACTCGTTATCATACCAGGCATAGACCTTCACTTGAGTACCATTCACCACCATCGTAGAGAGTCCATCAATAATCGCAGAACGAGGGTCATTAACGTAATCTGTGGAAACCAGTGGGCGTCTTTCGAATCCAAGGATTCCCTGCAACAAACCATTGGCGTAGGTTTCAAAGAGTTGATTTACCTCCTCGACCGTGGTGGGACGCTTCAGTTCAAAAACACAATCTGTCAGCGATGCATTCAACAGAGGTACTCGAACTGCGTGACCGTTCAAACGTCCTTTTAGATCAGGATAAATCAGAGTGATTGCCGTTGCAGAACCTGTTGTCGTTGGGATCAGTGAGTTCAAGGCCGAGCGAGCCCGTCGTAAGTCCTTGGCAGGGCGATCCACAATGGTCTGCGTGTTGGTCACATCATGAATGGTTGTGATTGATCCATGCTGAATGCCGATCTCCTCATGCAGAACCTTAACAACTGGAGCCAGACAATTGGTTGTGCAGCTGGCTGCCGTGATCAAATGATGTTGCAAAGGGTCATACAGATGATGATTGATCCCATAGACCAAGTTAAGGGCTGGTTCACTCTTAATAGGAGCAGAGACCAACACCTTTTTGACTCCTGCCTGAAAATACGGCTGAACTCGCTCCGGTGTCTTGAAAAAACCTGTGCAATCAACGACCAGATCAATGCCCGCTTCTTTCAAAGGCAACTGCTCAATCCTTTCAACTGCTAGCATTGGGATCTTTCGATCATCAACTCAGATACTTTCTGAATCAAAAGAGATCTGAGCCGGCCAGCGCCCATGAACCGTGTCGAATTCCAGCAGATGTGCGTGCAATTCGGGAGTACCTACAGCATCATTCAGTAAGCAAATCTCATGGGGTTGAACTCCCTGATGAATGAGTGCTCTGAGTAAAAGTTTGCCAATTCGGCCTAAGCCGTTGATTGCTATTTTTGCCATTTAATTTCTTGGGGTGTGAGGGTGGACTGTGATGAAAGTGCTGGTCTCAAGCAGCCTAGCGAGGACAGATCTCATTCAAGGGTTGTTGAGCAATCACCCTCCAACGTTCTAGATCCTCAACACAAATCGGATGCCACTTTGCCAAGTCTGGTAGCAGCGCCTGTACAGCTCTTTGTCGGTCGTCTTCTGGTGTACGAAGCGAATAAAAAATCCATGTGCCCTCCCGACGATACTGAATCAATCCTGCGTACTTAAGAAACTGAAAATGCCGGGAAATTTTGGGGTTTCGATATCCTGTAACCGCCTCCACTTGGCAATTGCAGAGTTCCCCTCCGTGAACGAGTAGATTCAGAATGCGTAGACGAGCCGGTTCTGCGAGCGCCTTGAAAAGCTGGGCTGTCGGATCGAGCTGAAAATCAGGATCAACTTGAGCAAGAGTTTCCACATTATCTCCTTTATTTTTGCTTACACAAAAATAATGATATCAACAGCTTTGTCAATAACCTACCTCGCAGGGAGTAAATCAAGGTCTCTGCTCAGCTTCTCAGGGGAAGCGCTAAGCCAATCGCAATGAAAAGCCCTCCACAAATCTGGTTGAAACGCTGTCCCACTCGCTGCAACCAAGGGCGAATCCGTTGCGCCAAGCTGGCCAGGCAAAGCTCCGTAACAATCTCAATCAGCACAAAAGTGGCCGCCATCAACACAAACTGCAGGACGAGTTCTCGCTGAGGATCAACAAACTGGGGCAAAAAGGCGGCAAAGAAGAGAATCCCCTTGGGATTGGTCACCGCCGAAAGGGCACCCTGACGAAAGAGCGTCCTCTTACGAGAACTCTGCAATACAGGCGCAAGCGTTTCTCCCACAGGTGGGGCTCGCCAGACTTGAATACCAAGCCAGATCAGGTAGGCCCCGCCAACCAGCTTGAGAATGGTCAGACCGATCAACGTGGATTGAAGCAGTGCCCCGATCCCAAATAGCGAGAGTGCAATGAGGATT
>CAJXNF010000287.1 GCA_913056375.1 uncultured Pseudomonadota bacterium
TATGACTGGGATTTGATTGAAAAAACAAAAATTGACCGTGTCGTTGTCAAGTGAGTGAGAGTTCGCAGGTCATAGATCATCATAATGAATCTCCAGGCCAAATCCTGGTCCGTCTGGTGGACGAACAAATCCCCCAGCGTCAGGTTTGAAGGCGTTGGGCGGACATTTGTCAAAAAGCCACTGGTGAAACATGTGGTATTCAACTGAGTCGAGATTAGGCAGACTTGCTGCCAGGTGCAGGCTTGCGGCGAGAAGAATCCCAGTTGAAGAAGCGTGAAGGGTGCAGGGAAGATGAAACGCTGCAGCAAGGTCTGCGATCCTGCGTCCCTCGGAGATACCTCCACAGGCTGCGATGTCAAATTGTACAAACTCGACTGCTCGCTGAGTGATCAACTCCCGAAATCGGTCAATCCCCGTCTCGGTTTCGTTCCCACAGACAGGAATTGGGCTGAGGGCATTGACCTTTGCTTGGCCACTCACATCATCTGGTGAAACAGGAGCTTCGAGCCAGTAGATTTCGTAAGGCTCAAAAGCCTGCGCCATCTTCAGTGATTTTGTAACATTCAGGGTGTAGTTGGCATCAACCATCATACGTGCTCTTGGTCCAATTGCATCCCTGACTGCCTTGACACGCTTGACGTCTTCTTCCAAGGAAACGCCACCAACCTTCATCTTCACATCACTGAATCCCTGTGCCAGGTAACCTTGCATCTCTTCCGCAAGGGCAGTTTCATCCTTACCTTTCCCGTACAACCCAGCACTGGCATAGCAAGGAACCTGATCTGTGAAGGCTCCCAGTAGTTGGTAAACCGGAGCCTGCAAGGCTTTTCCAACTAAATCCCACAGAGCGAGATCAACAGCACTGAGAGCAATCGAGAGAATCCCTCTTCGTGCATTCAAGGCAGTTGTTTTCCAAACCTCTGCAAAAATTTTTGTGTGGTAGCGGGGGTCTTGTCCAATCAATCTTGGGCCAACATCCTCTTCGATGGTTTGCATCAAAGCCTTTGGCGAAGCCCCAGGCGTCCAGCCTTCTCCAACTCCAATCAGTCCATTATCCGTTTCGATAAATACAAGGACTATGTCTTTCTTTGCCCAGCGTTGCTGAGAATTCCAAAAGCGATCATCCAGCTCGAAAGCAAGATGTTTCGTGACAACTCGTTGTATTTTCATCTTATCCGTCTATAATTCGGTTTTTCCAAAATCCCAGCAAGAGTTTGAAATGAAAAAAGATTTACCAAATATCCTCTGGTACTGCACTGATCAGCAACGCTACGACACGATTGGTGCCCTGAACAATCCTCATGTGATCACACCAAACATTGATCGATTGGTTCATCGGGGTACAGCTTTCACCAAGAACTATTGCCAGTCTCCGATCTGTACTCCAAGTCGTGCGAGCTTCCTTACGGGTTGTTATCCAAATGCGATAAGAGCCCCGCGTAATGGCAATTTTACCTATGCAGACCAATACCCACTGATATCAAAAATTCTCAGTGATCAAGGCTATGACTGCGGCCTAGTGGGTAAACTACACTTGGCTAGTTCTTTCCAACGTGTGGAGCCGAGAGTCGATGACGGATACCGTTTCTTCAAGTGGAGTCATGCACCTCGTGATGACTGGCAGGGAGGTCATGACTATGCCGATTGGGTCCACCAAAAAGGGGGAGTTCTAAAAGAGTTGGTGAAGGATATTCAGGGAATTCCAGCGGAGTTTCACCAAACCACCTGGGGAACCGATCGAGCCATTGATTTCATTCAGGAAAAGCGTCAAGGACCTTGGTTTCTCAGCATCAATGTCTATGATCCTCATCCTCCCTTCAACCCACCTCAGCAGTATCGTGATCTCTTTGATCCCAAGCAGATGCCCGATCCCCTCTTTCGTGAGTCAGATCTGGTTCAGCAGAAAATTCTGGAGCCCATCGACTTCCAATCGAAGGTTCGGCGCCCTGAGGATCTGGATATTTGTGATCCAATCTTACCAAGAACGCCAACTGCAGACAGCGTTCGGGGAGCAGAGCCTTCACCTGGAGCCAAGGATGCTTGGACCCTCAAGGCTGCTTATTATGCAATGATTAAGTTGATCGATGATCAATTCGGTCGTTTAGTGGAGTACCTCGAAGCCACGAATCAACTGGAAAATACACTGATCATCTACGCCACAGATCACGGAGAATCTCTTGGTGACCATGGACTGATTGAAAAGGGGTGCCGATTCTTTGATGGGCTGGTACGCGTTCCATTGATTTTTTCATGGCCAGGGCAAGTAAAGAGCAATCTGCAAAGTGATGCGCTGGTGGAACTGATGGACATCACCCCGACCTTGTTGGAGGTGTGCGGGATTGAACAGCCCAACTACATGCAGGGGAAATCTCTCTGGCCAATCATCTCAGGTTCGGCAAAACCAGATTTTCACAAGCCCCATATTCGTAGCGAGTTCTTTGACGCCCTCAATCAACCCTATCACTCGCGGGCAACCATGCTGAGGGATGAACGCTACAAGCTAGTGATGTATCATGGAATCGGTCTTGGGGAACTCTACGATTTGGATCAGGATCCTGGGGAGTTTGACAACCTTTGGGACGACCAAGATCATTCAGAGATTAAACTACAAATGATCATCAAAAGTTTTGACGCCTCAATGCAAGGCATTGATCTAGGCCCAGAATGCATTGGCCCAATGTAATGTATGATTGAGGGGCCCTGATAATTGGTAAATCAAATGTTTTGATCAAAGAACCTTTCACGAATGACATCGATGTGATGCTGCATGGCTGTCATGGCTACATCCGGCATCCGCATCGAAATGCCTTTGAGGATTTTTTCATGATCGCGAACGGTTCTTTGGCGGTAACTCTCAGATCGTGTTTTTGAAAACCAACTGAAGAACATTTCTGCTTCTCTCAAGTTCCAAAGCCATTTAACCAAATTAGGTCCCAAGACATTTCCTGAAGCCTTGGCAATGGCTAGATGAAACTGCTGATCAAATTTCTCAAACTCGGCAGCATCCCTCTTGTGTTGATCCATCAACTCAAGCAACTCCTGCAATCTCTGAATGTCCTTTTCCTCCGCATTGAGCGCAGCTTTGTAGGCCAAATGGCTCTCGATCAATCTGCGGATTTCAAGTTGATCTGAAGGACCTGGGTCATGCTGTAACTTCGGGCTGTTTTCAACCTCACGCGCTGCTTCCGGCAATACATAAATTCCTGAACCAATGCGGATGTCCACATACCGCATCAACTCCAAAGCAATGAAAGCCTCACGCAGAGTTGTTCGACTGACGTTCAGCTTTTCAGCAAGTTCTCTCTCTGGGGGCAGCTTGTCCCCGACAGGATACTCCCCGGCCTGAATGGACTCGATCAGTTGTCGAGTGATCTGGTTGTAGCGTCGGTTGGAGAGAGACTTGGGGATCTGCATTCAGTCCGTCAATGCAGTCCGGAAGGTACCAACGCTTCACGGATTTGATCATTCGGCCTTGAGCGAATCATATCCTCCAATTCCTTTTTCAACTTCCGCTCTTGGTCAAACACGTTGGTGGTTTCATGAGGATCTTCTTGCAGGTCATAGAGTTCCCCAGCCCCCGAGTTCATTTCCATGGTCATCTTGTGACGAGTTGTTCTCACAACCCGCAATTTGAGATCCAACCCCCAATTTTGGGGATTGAGATCCCATTCCCCGTAGGCAAAATCTCGAGTGGCTGAAGGTTGATCAACCAATGCTTTCAGGCTTTGGCCGTGAGGAGCCAGTTCAGGACTGACACCAGCCCAATCCAATGCAGTAGCAGCGATGTCAGTATTTGAAACAGGTTCTTGTGAAATCTGCCCTGCAGGAATTCCTGGCCCCCTAAGGATCATCGCAACTCTGAGGAGTCCTTCATAGAACATCGGGCCCTTCAGCATCATCCCATGATCACCCAGCCAATCCCCATGATCTGAGGTAAACAGAACCACAGTGTTCTCTGCTAATCCCTGCTCATCCAGTGCGTTGAGAATCCTGCCCACGTTGTGATCAATCAATGAAATCATACCGTAGTAGTTGGCAATCGTGTGTCTGAGCTGAAACTCCGTATCGTTGTAGTTTCTTGCCCGACCATTGCGCTTCGGCAAACGATGGAGGGATTGCTCGTGATCATAGATGGCTACATCCAATTCTGGATCGACGGAGCGATCTTCCACATAGGCTTTGTGCCACCAGGGACGTTTGTGCAGTTCCCTCGTTCTGAAGGGGGGTAAATCCACCTCTTCAGGATGGTGAAGTCGGGACCAAGGCTCTGGGCAGTCAAAGGGCATGTGTGGGTCTGAGAAAGAAGCCCAGAGACAGAAAGGCGTTTCCCCTTCACGTCGACCTAGATAATCGATGACCCGGTCTCCGATCCAACTGGAATGATGCCAGGCGACAGGCATTGCCGAGTTCCAGGTCTGGATGGCCCCAACATCTGGTGGGAGCTTGGTTCCATAGAGATCCAATTTTTTCTGACCTTGCCCATCTCTCCGTAGCCACCTTTCGTAGTGCAGACCCTTGGGGGCGCTGGCCATCTCTTTTAGTTCATGACCCAACAC
>CAJXNF010000288.1 GCA_913056375.1 uncultured Pseudomonadota bacterium
AGGCAGGAAGTCGGATAATTCTCATGGCCAGTCGTGCCCTGGCATTAATTGCTGAAGATCCCGCGGACTACGCCAAGGTTTATGCAAGAGTACTCCAACAGGCAGATCAACCCGTTATCCTCCATTGGCTGGGAGAAATGTTTGATCCTGCGCTCTCAGGATACTGGGGATCCTCAAAAACCGAGGCAGCGATGGATGCTTGTCTTGGTGTGATCCGTTCGAACGTAGAAAAAATTGATGGCATCAAGATCTCGTTGTTGTCAAAGGATGCGGAAATCAAGATGCGCCGGCTCCTCCCTGAGGGTGTTCGAATGTACACGGGGGATGATTTCAACTATGCAGAGTTGATCGCTGGAGATGAGCAAGGACACTCGGATGCTCTGCTGGGAATTTTTGATGCCATCGCTCCCGCTGCATCAGCCGCATTGGCACACCTGGCTCAGGGAGATCTCAATCGCTTTCATCAGATTCTTGCGCCAACAGTGCCGTTGTCCCGGCATATCTTCTGTGCACCGACTCGATTTTACAAAACACGCATTGTCTTTCTGGCTTGGTTGAACGGTCATCAATCTCACTTCACAATGGTCGGTGGACAGGAATCTGCGCGTTCCACCCTTCACCTTGCAGAACTGTTTCGCCTCGCAGATCAAGCAGGACTGTTACTTGATCCGGATTTGGCCTGTTCTCGCATGAAATCCTGGTTACGAACCCGAGGGTTGAACTGATGCCTGATATTTCTCAACTCTCGATCAATCTCGCCACAATTCGGGAACGTTGCACCATTTCAGAGGCACTCGACCTCGTTGCAAGACTAGGTATCCCAGCAGTCAGTCCCTGGCGGGATCAAATCGCTCAGATTGGATTAAAGGCGACTGCCAAACAAGTTCGTGAACTGGGCCTGCGTGTCTCTGGAGTTTGTCGTGGCGGGATGTTTCCGGCCAACACTCAGCAAGAGTGGGAAGCAAACTTGGAAGACAATCTACGGGCACTCGAAGAAGCAGTTGAATTGAATGCCGATTGTCTGGTCTTGGTAACAGGTGGTTTGCCAAAAGGTTCCAGAGATCTGGCAAGGGCCCGTCAACAAGTTGAGGAGGGAATCGCTTGGCTTTTGGAAAGAGCCATTCCAGCAGGAGTTCGGCTAGCCATCGAACCACTACACCCCATGTATTGTGCGGATCGCTCTGTGGTCAATACGTTATCACAGGCTCTGGATCTTTGTGATTTGCTTGGAGAAGGAGTTGGGGTTGCCTGCGATGTTTACCACTTGTGGTGGGACCCAGATCTACAAACTCAAATCGCTAGAGCTGGTCAATCAAGAATATTCGCCTACCACATCTGTGATTGGCTATCTGATACTAAGCACCTCCTCCTGGATCGAGGAATGATGGGTGATGGGGTGGTTGATCTTCCTCAAATACGAAGTTGGGTCGAAAACACTGGATATTCAGGCTTTCACGAAGTCGAAATTTTCTCACAGGAAAACTGGTGGAAACGAGAACCTGAAGAGGTTCTGCGCATCTGTATTGAACGTCACCAAAAATGTAGTTAGTTAACTATTCAATAACAGTCACATTCACCCTCCCTGAAAAAAGCTACTCCTCCAACTGATAAATCAATGTGTCTGGTTGAAAGGCCGCCCAGGAAAACCAAAACTGATCTGCGTGAACAAGCCTCTTCAGTTGTTTGCCTTTGAGAGGGCCCTGAACAGCCTGCCCAACAATGTTCCAGCGACTTCCTGTTTGCTCATCAACGATTGCTCCTGCTCGACTAGCAAAAATTAATTCTTGGTTCCCAACAACAGGAATAAATACCCCAGTCGCCCCTACATCAATTCCATTCGCGATCCGACTTTCATCCAAAGCACTGCTGACTCCTGCTTGATGAAAAACCACCAAAGATTGGTCACCTAGTTGATGATGAATAACCCCAACTTTTTCCAATAATGTCACAGGATACGCATTGTGATACTCCCCGTCACTGATGGTTACAACTCGTGCCATTGCGGGAAGTCGTTTGTCCACCGGATCTCGAAAGAGAAAGGGATTATTGTGAATATCGTCATAGCCAGGATAGGGATTGCGTCCATAGTCTCTGGAGTATCCTGTTTCTTTCGAGAGTACCTTACCAGTTGGATAAGCTGATTGAAATTGCTCAAAACCAATCAATCCTGCAGGGATCATCTTCAATTGCTCACCTGTCATGGCACCAACAATGGCTTCGCCTGTAAACTGTTGCCACAAGCTTTCCGTCTGCCGGTCATACATCACTAGATCTGAGTGCCTCAGTAGGCCACTGGTGCCAAAGTCATAAGTAGTCCCCTGATAATGTCGTTCAAACGCAATGGCAGAGTTACATAGGGGACAAAATGTAATGGTTATCGGTATCTGACCAACGGTATCATTGACGATTTCGTGCCATGTCAGGATTTGCAGAGGGTAGGCCCGAGCATCGCCATTTAGTTCCAGCGCAATCACAGGATCATTCGGCGCAAGCCATTGTTCTGCCTGCTGATTATCAATGAATTTGGGCTGATCGATTGGGGGGATACCATCTCGAGGTGGTCCTCCTGAGAGTAATTCACGATACTCTATGGAGTGCTTGGACCATTCTGTATTCCACCCTATGGTTGCTCTTCGCAGCAATTCACTAAGCTTGTCTTCTCCTTTTGATTGGGAATTGGCCAATACCAAATTTGTGATGAAAAACATCACCAGGGCAAAAAGTAGAACAGTAGGCTTTGTCATATAGCTCTTTGGGCTGGAGTCGCAGAGAAGATACTTGCTCAATAATTGTTTTCTTCTTGCACTTTATGCGACCAACTCAAAAGACGTAATTGATTCAATATTTTTCAGTTCAGGAAATAAATCTTGACCAAAAAGCCTGGTCTCTCTAAACAAGGGCTTTGTTTTCAATAACTTTTAGGAGAATGACATGAATTGGCACATCAAGAATTTGTCCCGCAAGGTAAGCATCGTCATGATGGTGTTGGGTCTCCTTTGGGGCTCCAACGGGTTGGCTAGTGAAGGTCTGAAACCGTTGAATCCACCAGAAAAAGTAACAGTGGCCTACGTACCCATCATGAAGTTTGCGACCATGTACGTCGCTCACAGCCGGAAGTTGTTCGAAAAGTACGGCCTGGATGTAACGCTGCGTCGTGTGAAATCAGGTACAGAAGCGATTGCTTTTTTGTCAGAAGGCAAGATTGATGTTGGAGGGATTGCGATCGTGACCTCTCTCTGGAATGGCTGGAGCCGAGGCTTGGATCTGCGTATTATCGCACCGGGTGGTCTGGAACCAATGGAGAATAGCCCCACCGCTCTGATTGCGCGCGCAGATCTGATGGCTAATGGTTCGATCAAAAGTGTGCAGGATTTGAAGGGAATGCGCATTGGTGTTGCTGGTGGCCCAGGCAGTGGAGGTGAGTATTTACTGACCAAAGCTTTGCAACAAGGGGGAATGATGCTCAATGACATCCAGAAGGTAAAGATTGGCAATGCCGACATGCCCAAGGCCTTGGCAAATCAGTCCATTGATGCAGCCCTGACAGGACCTCCCTACACCACCCAATCAATCAATGATGGTCATGCCAAGGTACTCGCTTCTGATCTAGCCCCTGGGTTGATGACCGTGGCGTTCGTGGGCTCTGGAAAATTTGTCAATCAACGGGCAGATGTGGCAGAGCGATTCGTACTCGCTTTGGGAGAAGCAGCTCGCCTCATGCAAGGTGATGACTTTCTTGACGACGAAAACATCAAAGCCTACATGACGAACACTAACACCACAGAAAAAGCCCTACGTACAGGAAAGAAGCTGATCTATGATCCAAACATCGTCATTCCAGTAGCTGGTCTGAAGGACATTGAAAGCGTACATCGTTTGAATGGCCGGACGGAATACACCAAAGAGTTGGATCTGAACAATGCCGTTGATGAACGCTTCACAAAAAAAGCGCTTGGCATCTTGGGGAATTATTGACTGAAAGCAGAATTCTCCAATAGATTTGCACCCAGCCCAGTGACAAAATACCATGAAATATTGGGTCGCAGGGCTGGGGTTGTTGAGGCGAAAGAATAACCTTCAGTCTGTATGCTACACAACAAGTTCTTCCCAATTCATCATGTGACCCAGCCCTGATTCAACAATCCCCGCGATCCGCTATTTTCATTCATTAGCAGCTCACTCTGCTACCACTAAAAATCACTATTGTTTCCCATATTCATCAAATCGGCATGTCCGTAAAGATCCGTTGTCAAGGTTGTCAGAAAGTCTACAGCACGGCAGAAGGAGAGTTTACCGCCATTGGTGATGCCACCCTGCAAATTGAGGAAGGCCAGTTTGTTTGCATCGTGGGTCCTTCCGGATGTGGGAAATCTACCTTGCTCAAGATCATTGCGGGACTGGACTACTTTACTTCAGGAGAGTTTGAAGTCTGGCATGGGGAAGGCAAGGATCAGCCAATCAACAACGTCGTCTTTCAGGAATACGCCATCTTTCCTTGGCGGACTGTCCTCGAGAACGTTGCCTTCGGACTTGAGATGCGTGGTAT
>CAJXNF010000289.1 GCA_913056375.1 uncultured Pseudomonadota bacterium
ACGTCGGCGGTATGGTGGGCATGACTGGTGTGTGATTCGTTTGGGGGTTCCAGGAGATTTGGTGGGCCTCGAGTTGGACACAACCCACTTTACGGGTAATTATCCTCCAGCAGCTTCAGTTTGGGCTTCTAAAGAAGAAGATGATCCTGGAGATGCGCCAGAAAGCTGGGAGGAAATTCTGGAGTCTGTCAGCCTGGGTCCTTCGAAACGACATTTTTTCGATTGCCAAAAGCCGGGACCCTGGCGTTGGTTGAGATTGAACATTTTTCCTGATGGTGGAATTGCTCGCTTTAGAGCGTATGGAAACGTGCTGCCGGATTGGACTAGCTTTGGGTCAGAGATTGAGCTGTCTGGTCTCAAAAACGGAGGAAGAACCGTAGCATACAATGACGCTCATTATGGGAATGTGCAGGCTGTCTTGGATTCTGGCAGGGGCATCAATATGGGAGATGGCTGGGAAACTCGGCGGCGTCGTGAACCAGGATTTGATTGGTTATTGATTGCTTTGGGTGCTCCTGGAGAGGCAAATAAAATCGAAGTGGATACGTCTTTTTATAAAGGAAATTCACCTGCAAAATGTTCGGTCCAGGGGCAAAACGTTGAATGGGGAACTGATCAATCGCTGATTACCCAGTCCATGTTTTGGCCTGAATTGCTGACTCCCAAGGATCTAAGCCCGGATACAATCCATCATTTTGAATTGAAGGATCTCGAAAAAATAGGGCCTATCAGCCACGTCAAACTAAACATTTTTCCGGATGGTGGTATTTCTCGATTCCGGGTCTTTGGGAGTAAACTGTGATTGAGGTTAAACCAGAACCATTGACGGAAGAAAGCTTTGCACCCTTCGGTCAGGTGATCGAACCGAACAATGCAAAATCCTTCATGATCAATGAGGGGACTACGGAAAGGCATCATGCTCTATCCAAGGTAGAGCTAGATGAAGGCACGGCAATCTTGTCAATTTTTAGAGGACGTTCTCGGCCCCGTCCGTTGGAACTGAAGCTAGTTGAAAGACACCCATTGGGATCCCAGGCCTTTGTCCCATTGCAAGCAGAACCTTGGCTCGTCGTGGTGGCAACTGAACCGAAGCCCGAAGCAGTGAGATGTTTTTTAGCTCAAGGGAATCAAGGGGTTCAATACTCAAAAGGTGTTTGGCACCATCCGTTACTTCCATTGGTTTCCAAGCAAGATTTCTTGATAGTTGATCGCGAAGGTCCAGGAAAAAATTTAGAGGAAGTCCACTGGGATGAAGGGGTACGCATCCTGATTTCAAACATTTGATGTAGTATCCCTTTATGAATCCACTTCCTAACCAAATTGAGTTGTATCTGCCCGAATGGATTCCAGATTTTTTGAAGGACCAACCAGATTTTTTCAAGAGTTTAGAAGAACGAATGGAATTGGTGCTCAGTCTGACCGATCGACAAATCGAGGAGGGGACTGGAGGACCATTTGGGGCTGCCGTTTTTGAACTAGAATCAGGGAGGTTGATCTCTGTTGGAGTCAATCGAGTCGTGGTAACAGGCTGTTCGACAGCGCACGCTGAGGTGATGGCTCTGAGCCTTGCACAGAAAGCAGTTGGTACCCATGATCTGGGGGCTGAAGAACTTCCAGAATTCCAAATTGTGGTCAATGCTCAGATGTGTGCAATGTGCTTGGGCGCTGTGATTTGGTCAGGAGTGAAAGAAGTTTGTTATGCAGCTACAAGTCAGGAGGTCGAACAAATAACCGGCTTTGACGAAGGTCCGCTGCCCAGCAATATTGAGGGGGTACTTAGGCAACGAGGTATTCGTTTGAAAGAGGGAATTATGGTGGAGGAGAGTAAACGCCTGCTTGAAAAATATGTGACCACGGGTGGATTAGTTTACAACGCAACCAGAACTCACAAGTGAACCCTGTTCTGGAACTTCAGAAAATCCATAAAGAATTTCCAGGAATTGTTGCAAACGATCAAATCGACCTTACTTTAAATCGTGGTGAAATACACACGATTCTCGGAGAAAATGGTGCTGGAAAATCAACGCTGATGAATATTATCAGCGGTCTTTACATTCCAGATTCCGGTTCCATGTTCCTTGAGGGAAAACCTCTCCACCTTAAAAATCCAGCCCAAGCCATCGCAAAGGGTGTGGGGATGGTGCATCAGCATTTTATGCTGATTCCTAATCACAGTGTCTCAGAAAATATTATTCTAGGGACTCCCCAAGCGTTTCGCTTACAGAAATCAAAAGTTAGACAACAGATTGAGGAATTGGGAAGACGTTATGGTCTGGAATTGAACCCAGATCTGCGCGTTCAAGACCTTTCAGTGGGGGAACAACAAAAAGTTGAAATCCTCAAGGTCCTGTTTAGGGGAGCCAAGATTTTGATCCTCGATGAACCCACTGCTGTATTGACTCCCCAAGAATCTGAGGCGCTTTACAAAATCCTTCACCAAATGAAAAAGGATGGACACTCCATTCTTTTTATCTCACACAAGATGAGAGAGGTCATCGAACTCTCCGATCGAATCACGGTTCTGCGTCACGGGAAGGTTAAGGCTACTCGAAATAGAGGCGAGACCAGTCCTTCAGAATTAGCCCGTTTGATGATGGGAGAAAGCACAATTCAATCGGGTGAAATCAAAACAAAAGCTTCAAAAGTCTCATCAGATCAATCTCAAAATACAACTATCGTCAGGTTGAAAAACGCTGGATTGCGTCATGAACTGGGTCATTGGTTGCTGCAAAATATCAATTTGGAAGTCCGTGCTGGACAAATTGTAGGTTTGGCTGGAGTCGCTGGAAGTGGACAGGCACCTCTCGCAGAAGTTCTTGTTGGCCTGAGAGGGTTGGATACTGGAAAATACCAGTTTGCTGGCGAGGAGCAAAAAGGCGCATCGGTTTCAGACCTGATTCATAAAGGTGTGGGCTATATCCCAGAGGACCGAAAACGTTATGGTATTGCTCCTCATCTTGAAGTCGCAGAAAATTTTCTTTTGAGGGATTTGCACAACAACCGATTTCAAAGCAGAGGATGGTTACAGCGAGACAAGGTCACTGCTTTTGGCCGAGAGCGTATGAGAGCTTTTGATGTCAGAGCAGCGTCTGAAAAAACTCCGATTGGCCAGCTATCTGGTGGAAATATGCAAAAAGTCATTTTGGCCCGGGAAACTTCCAGGCCTTTGAAATTTTTGCTGGCCGCCCAGCCTGTGCGAGGACTCGATATTCATGCGACCGCTTTTCTCCAGAATCAATTGCTTCAAGCACGTGCGGATGGATTAGCAATTTTGCTTATTTCAGAGGATCTTGAAGAATTACTGCTAATGAGTGATTACCTCTATGTGATTTGCCGAGGGAGTATTGTGGGTGAAATGCCAAAAGAAGAAGCTGAGATTGAGAAAATTGGTCTGCTCATGACAGGCGAAAGGGCCTAATAGATCGTGTTTGAACTTGAACGTAGGCTGGAGACGCCATTGAGCGTTCAAGTTGCAGTCACAGTTGGTTCAATTGTGCTTGCCTTGATATTAGGTAGCGTTTTACTTGCGCTGGTAGGGGTAAACCCCATGGAGGCCTATCCAAGTGTGGGTGCCCTAATGTTCTTTGATCAATGGGGTTGGCAGGATCTGTTTCTCAAAATGACTCCTTTACTCCTGACAGGATTGGGGGTCGCCATTGCGGCTCAACTGAATCTTTGGAACATCGGAGCGGAGGGACAGCTTTACCTGGGAGCCATCGCTACCACTTGGCTAGCACTGGAGTTCAGCGAATCACTCGATGCCCATTTCATGTTGCCGATTCTCCTGATTGGGACATTCGTTGCCGGGGGCATGTGGGCTGCCATTCCAGCCGGGTTGCGGTCATGGTTTGGGGTGAATGAAATCATCACAACTCTGTTATTAAATTATGTGGCTATCAGCCTTGCTGATTATCTTTTATACGGAGCATGGCGAGATCCGAGTACCTTGAATTTCCCAATGACTCGGTCTTTTGGGGAGTCTTCCTACTTACCAATGATTGGCTCAACAACGGTGCATTGGGGTTTGCCTCTTGGGATTCTTCTCGCAGTTTTGACATGGATCTTACTTAGGTCGACCACAATTGGTTTCCAGATCAGGGTGGCTGGAGACAATCTTTCGGCAGCAGATTATTCTGGTTTCAATACAAAGAATCTTCTGTTCATCGTCCTTGTTTTAAGTGGTGCCGTTGCAGCTCTTGCGGGAATGACTGAGGTAGCAGGAATTCACC
Organism: uncultured Pseudomonadota bacterium; assembly: GCA_913056375.1. Taxonomy (GTDB): domain Bacteria; phylum SAR324; class SAR324; order SAR324; family NAC60-12; genus JCVI-SCAAA005. The sequence continues at coordinate 4,230 of CAJXNF010000289.1, forward strand.
ATAGGTTGCAGCAGAATTTCTCTATCAACTATGGCTACACGGGCATAATTGTCTCCCGTCTGGCGAGAAATCATCCAATCGGAGTCATTGGAACTGCATTTCTGCTGGCTGTAATCTTTGTTGGAGGAGAGTTACTTCAAGTTGAATATCAACTCCCGATTGCTGTGGTCTATCTTTTTGAGGGGTTATTACTCTTCACTGTGATTGGTTCAGAACTTTTTTTGAGCTATCGACTTCGTAGAAGAGTTGCCGTGTGACAACTCCAGAGATATTGACCATTATTCTGACCACAGCAGTTAACATGGGAACCCCTTT
>CAJXNF010000290.1 GCA_913056375.1 uncultured Pseudomonadota bacterium
ATTTAGTCGGCTTGTAAATTGCACGGGAAAACTATCTTTTCCACCTGTAATTGGGAGAACCTTATGGGGCACGAAAATATAGTACCTTCTGGAGATACCTTCTTAGATCCAGAAATCATGGAGGGAATGCTTCGAGAAACTTTCGGCCTTGAATCTGAAACAACTGCTACTTCCTCACCAGATGAGACTGATATTTGCCAAACGCTTGATGCTGTGCTTGAAAAATCCTTACTGCCCATTGCAGATCGACTTTCGGCTTATCTTCGTCTGATTTTAATGCAGGTCCTGCCCCGACAATTACAAATAGAATTCAAGCGTCAATTTCAAACCACTTATCAAGATTTAACTCAACTCTTTCCTAGAAGATCATACTTTTCAATGATCTGGGTACAACCTCACAACACCGTTTGGTTTATGCACCTTGATCGATCTCTAGCTGAAGGCTTGGCGGGTAGAAAGTACAACCTCGAATTTGGCTCATCCGGTAAGCGCTGGCATGAGGTAACCGATGCAGATTCTGGAATTTACCTTGAGATTGGTGAGATCTTACGACGGTGCTTCCACGGAATCCCAAGATCATGGAGCCAAAAGGGCAATTTAGAAATTGATCGATTCAAGCATATGCTTCAGCCAGGATATCTAGACGAAGTGGAGCCAGAAGATCTTTATGTCATTCAGGAATTCCGGGTCAATCATCCTGAACTTCTCGGAAGTTTCCATTTGGGTATCCCATACGTTGTCATTATGAGTCTCCTGCGGGATGAACTAGCTGCTTGAACCTCCATTGTCGATCTTCAGGACTGCCATGAAGGCTTCTTGAGGAACTTCAACTGTGCCGAGCCGTTTCATTCTTTTCTTTCCTTCATTCTGTTTCTCCAACAGCTTTCTTTTCCTTGTGATGTCCCCTCCATAACACTTTGCGGTTACATCCTTACGCAAAGCCCCAAGGGTTTCTCTGGCAATGACCTTAGAACCGATTGCTGCTTGAATCGCAATTTCGTACATCTGCCTAGGCAATAGCTTCTTGAACTGCTTACAAAGTTCCCTTCCTCGATAGTAAGCCTGTTCTTTCGGGACTATCAACGACAAAGCATCGACAACATCTCCATTCAACAGAATATCCAGCTTTGAAAGATCACCCAATCGATAGTCAATCAACTCGTAGTCAAAAGAAGCGTAGCCCCTTGAAACGGATTTCAATCGGTCATAGAAATCCAGAACAATTTCATTTAATGGGAACTCATATTCGAGCATGACCCGATTTGGTGAAGGATACTCCATGTTGGTCTGTATTCCCCGCCGTTCTTGGGCCAACTTGATGATGTTGCCAACATATTCCTGAGGTGTGAAAATCCGACTACGGATATAGGGCTCTTCGATGTGGTCAAGCTCAGAAGCTGGTGGCAGCTGTGAGGGATTATCAACCTTGATCAGTCCACCATCTTTCAAATGGACATCGTAGACGACACTTGGAGCGGTCGTGATGAGGTCAATTTTGAACTCTCTCTCCAATCGTTCCTGAGCAATCTCCATGTGGAGAAGACCTAAGAATCCACATCGGAACCCGAATCCCAGAGCCGCAGAGGTTTCTGGTTCATATGTCAAGGAGGAATCGTTCAAGGCCAATTTGCGAAGAGCCTCACGCAAGTCTTCGTAGTCCTCACTACTTACTGGATAAATACCACTGAAGACCATTGGCTTGGCCTCCGCATAGCCTGATAGTGGGGTTGTAGCCGGTCTGTCCGCATGAGTGACTGTGTCACCAATTTTCGTGTGACCAATGGTCTTAATGGAAGCACAGACAAACCCAACTTCTCCTGTACTCAGTTCGGATCTTTCTTTTCTGAAAGGGGTGAAAACACCAAGTTGAGTCACCTCATACTCAAAACCAGTCGCCATGAACCGGATGACTTCTCCAACTTTAATTCTGCCATCGACCACTCGAATGAGGATCACAATTCCCAAATAGGGATCAAACCAAGAATCAAAGATGAGTCCTCGCAGGGGAACATCCGGCTTGCCAGTTGGCGGCGGAACTTTCTTGACGATCTGCTCCAAAAGTTCTTGGATCCCGATATTGTTTTTGGCGCTGACTCTAGCAGAGTCTTGAGCGTCGAGCCCAATCACTTCTTCAATCTCAGAAATGACCCGTTCTGGTTCAGCAGTGGGCAAATCAATTTTGTTAAGGACGGGAATAATTTCTAAATCGTTATCCAGCGCCATGTAGACATTTGCTAGCGTCTGAGCCTCCACTCCTTGAGCTGCATCCACAACAAGCAAAGCTCCTTCACAAGCAGCTAGAGATCGGGAAACTTCATAGGTGAAGTCCACATGGCCTGGCGTGTCAATCAGATTCAAAGTGTACTCTTGGCCGTCAACGGCTTCGTAATTGAGACGGACAGTTTGCGACTTAACCGTGATACCACGCTCACGCTCAATGTCCATGTTATCGAGCAGTTGTTGTTGTGCCTCACGGTCTGTAATCGCATGTGTCGTCTTCATCAAGCAGTCTGCAAGGGTAGACTTGCCATGGTCAATGTGAGCAATGATCGAGAAGTTCCGGATGAAACGTGGATCAGTTGATTCGTTTTTCATTTAGGCTTAGGGACGTTCAAGAACGTTTGGACAGTAATAAGTTGATGATGGGATTAAAGAAAAACTAACATTTTTAACAAGATTTCAAAGATTCCACCAGCCGAATCTCTGTGCCTTTGAATTGCTTTTTCAATCGCTTCTAATCTAAGATTTTGCCAAATACTTAACTACTTTGTACCCAGAGATCCATGCAGCCTGAAAAAAATCTAAATTTTCTTTTCAGAATTTTTCTTTACTCCTTTTATTGCTTCTTCAGAGTGATTTTTAGCCGCCGAGCAGGCAACTATATCCATGCGGCTCTTGCTGAAGTCAGCAGAGTCAATGCGCTTGAAAAAAGCCAACGGAGATTGGAAAAGGAAAATAAAAAAAGACTCAAACAAGGATTGCCTCCGTTAGCTGTTCCAGCAGATCCAGAAAGAGAAGATTTAGTTGAGCCAGAGCAAGCACAAGAGAAAGTAGCAGAAAAAGTCGTTGAAGAATCAAAACCGATAGATGCTGTGCAATCTAAAGAAAAAGATGAAATCTCCAAAAAGGACGAAAAAAATATTGATGGAGTTTTTCTTTTGTCTCTCTTTCAGAAGCAGGGTCGCTTGGTGGATTTTTTACAGCAAGACATCGCTTCTTTTTCGAATGCTGAGGTGGGTGAGGCAGCTCGAGTCGTGCATGATGGATGCGCCAGAATATTGGGTGATTACTTCACAATGGAAGCGATCCGCACTGAGGAAGAAGGGGCATTGGTCAGCGTTGATGCTGACTACAATCTATCTGAAATTACACTAACTGGAAATTTGCGTGGGTCGGCTCCGTATCGTGGTGAATTGCTACATCACGGCTGGAAGATCTCTGATCAGCACCCACCCGAACAATTGGATCCGAAAGCACGATTTATTGTTCAGCCAGCAGAAATCGAAGTGCGCTGATGAGGAAGCAGTAGCATTTCAATCAATCGAATGCTACACTTTATGCTTCTTTCAAATAGCGAAAGATCTTCCTTTCGAGAGCGGGCAATGATTCCTCTGAGCATCTGAGGTTAACTGCCCTTGGATGCCAATCCTCAACCATTCACTCAAGGATTCTGATCATGAAAAAATTTGCTGCAGCCCTGTCAGTGATGTTGCTGATAGGAGGAGTAGGCATTGCTGGTGGTTGTGACTATCACAACAAGTCTTACACGATGGCAAAAAACGCTACTGAAGCACCTCAAGGAACATTTGTTCTTTCGGTGGACGGCAAGCGTGTTATGAAGCGTGATCTCCACCCTGGACAAACGGTTTATACTGTTCAGAGTGAGATGGGCGAAATCTTGGCTCAAGATATCAGTTTTGATGAATTAGCTGAGCAATTCCCCGAGATCTACAGTCAAGTAAGCAGCTAACTAACTAGCTCTTGGACCGGAGGTCTGAATTATCAACCTCCGGCTTCCCTCTGTCCTCACTCAACCCCCTGCCCCTGCTTAATCGCATTCATGCCTGAAAATTCAAAAATAAGCTCTCCTGATTTCGAAGCAATTCACGCTCGACTTCGTGAATTTCCAGTACAGTTTAGGACTGAAATTCATCGGGTAATTGTTGGTCAGGAGGAAGTGCTAGATCAACTGCTGATTGCGCTCTTATGCAACGGCCATGTGCTGCTGACAGGAGTGCCAGGATTAGCCAAAACTCTGTTAATCAAGACCCTGGCGAACCTCTTTCGACTGAACTTCAATCGAATTCAATGCACGCCGGATCTGATGCCATCAGACATCAGTGGTGTCGAAATCCTAGATGAGAATGAGCAAGAGCGAAGGTTTCGCTTCATTGAGGGACCAGTCTTCACCAATCTCTTGCTAGCAGATGAAATCAATCGAACTTCTCCACGAACACAGGCTGCTCTTCTCCAAGCCATGCAGGAAAAGCAAGTTACTGTGGCAGGCAAGACTTACCAACTCAATCATCCATTCATCGTCTT
>CAJXNF010000291.1 GCA_913056375.1 uncultured Pseudomonadota bacterium
TTGGGATATCTACCTTCATTTGTGAGGTTTGGATTCGTTGAAGCAGCAGAGATAACCGGAATATTTGCGCTTGCGTAGCTTGGCAAAGCTGCTTCTGTCGAGTTGTTACAGATGTGGCCAATTACCGCAATCACATTCTCTGCAATCATATTCTCAGCTACTCGAGCGGCCTTAACTGAATCACAAGCATCGTCTTGCGAAACAGCCTCAAGATCTGTACCCAGAACCCCTCCCGCAGCGTTGATATGCTTGATCGCTAAGGTCACTCCATTTTTTGCAGAAATACCATAATTTGACATCTCGCCAGTGTACGGGCCTGCCACACCAATTTTTAGATTTTCTGCCCATGAATTGGAATAAGCTATGGTTGAAATTCCTAAAGCAACCAAAGAGCTAGCAATGCTTTTTACAAACTTATTATTATTCATATTTCACTTTTATGTTACAATTTGAATAAAGATTAAGAGATATGTATTAATTCTTGATTCTCAGCTAAATCAAAAACTAATGAGCTTTCTTTTCAATATCCGAAGGTAATGTGCAACAAAAAAATGAAAAATATTCAAAAATGACAAAAAAATCTTTTTCGTTCTCGGATTCAATCGTATCGCTGTAGCCTGTAAAAATTGCGTCGGTCAGCTGAAACCACTTCTATCTGTTGTAGCTGATTACCTTTCAAAATTGTCATTGGAATACGCACCCCAGCCTCACCTTGTCCCCAGATCGCCCGAAACAGTTCCTCCAAGTCTGAAACAGCCACCTCATTGATTTTCAGAATCAAATCTCCCTCTGCTAGCCCAGATTGGCTTGCAGGGCTGTTTTTGCCGACACTTTGAACCAAGACTCTCCCATATTGTTCAACGACGGTTACGCCCAGCCAAGGTTTTGGTGGCTTCGAAACCTGACCTTGTTCAATCAATTCGGATAAAATTGGTTGTAGGGCTGCAATGGGAACAAACATATTTGCTGGTACAAGTTGATCTGCAAACGGACGTCTCACAAATAAAGAGCCGATTCCCACCAACTCGCCTTGGTCATTAATTAAGCCAGCCCCCGCAAATGCTGGAACCGCTGGTGTAGTAAAAAGGGCATCTTCCAATAAATACTCCCAATAGCCCGCAAAATTTTCACGGTCCATCACGATCACTTCTTGAAGCACAGAATCGATTTCCCGACTGACGACCTGTAGTTGGCTTCCCACCTGTAATTGTGAGGAGTCCCCAAGTGCAAGTGGCTCTGCTTGGAGAGGTGTGAGGGCCTGCACAATTCCAAATCCAGTATCTCCATCGTAGCCAATAACTGTTGCAGGAACGGTTTTACCGTCTACATCAACTAGGCTTACTTTGCTTGCTTCCAAGATAAGATAACCAATTGTCAGTACTCTGCCTTCGTCATCAATCACAATTCCACTACCTCTCCGGTTTGCTCCCAATGAAGCCGCAGTTCTGGCTGTGACAGGAATCTTTACTTCCAGCCCAACAATCGCATTGACAGGATTGGCCAACAGTGAAGACAAACCAAGCATAGGCAGAACAAAGGCAGAGAGCGCAGCCAGAAAAAATGGAACAAAATAATTCAAATCCTTCATGTTAAATTCCTTTGTGAGTCTGTGTGCTTGATTTCAAACAAAATGCATAGCTTTTGTCTGCTCGAATTAATTCAATGGACTTATCAATCTGGAATCTAATTGACAGAAGTCACTAAAAGTGACAAAAACTGATCAAAATCAAACTTTCTATGCGAAAATATTTATGAAACTTCGCTTGCATCATGTGTTGCTAGTCACAGTCGGTGCTACCCTATTGCTTACCAATGCGGTCATTCTTTTCATAGGCTTTCAGCAAAGATCAGCAGATATTCAAAAAGCCTATCATGACCACTTTCATCTGACCTCGAAAGTGTTTGCATACCGCTCATTTTTTGTCATCCAAGGGGGGATGGAGAAGCAACTCCCCTACTACCTAAGTGGACTACTCACGGATCAAATATTTTATTATGTAATCACAGATTCTAACAAAAATGTCTTAATTTCCTCCTTTGATTCTGAAAGTCAATTATCTGATCATGATCTATTGATTTGGTCGCAAGGAAAAATTGAAAATACTCAAAACGTGATTCTCAGTAGTAAGGACCAGAGCTATGGGATTCAGAAAATGGTCGGCAGACTTCGATCGTTCCTACCTGGTACTCTAACTCCGCAAGGAGAATCGATGATAAGTGATGAAAGAGTATATGAAGTCGAAGTTAAATTTGGGGACACACGAAAACTGGATGTCCTAGACACTCGTGCAGCATTTATGTACATGGGCTTTCAAGAATACGAGTCATCGCTGTTCGAATATTTAAATGATTACAGAATTTTTCTAAACCTATTTTTCACAACCATTTTTATTTTATTTTTTTCATACGTCTTCAGTGGTTGGTTCTTAGCCCCAATGAACCAGTTACAACGATATCTGAACAGATTTCAACAAAGGACAAAAAAGACGACTCCCAAGAAATTTGCGATGCAAGTGAGGGTTTTGGATCCAAGACGCATCACTGCGCATACTGTGGAGACTCAGCATCTTTTGGATGCCTGCAAAAATTTTCAGGATAATCTCCTCCACAGTCTTCAGGTGGTGCAGAAAACTCATCACCAGATGCAGGCGGCCACTGATGGAATTCAAGAGTCTTACGTCTCTCTCGAACAAACCCAACGACAACTTGTGCAGTCCACGAAGATGGCCGCTGTTGGAGAAATGCTTGCGATGATCGCCCATCAGTGGCGACAACCACTTTCAGTGATTGGGATGATCACATCCGGTCTCACCCTAAAAGTTCATATGAACAAAATCGATACAACTTTCACAGATGAGATCGACAAGCTACAGCATCAGATCCGTTTCCTCTCCAGAACCATTGAAGACTTTCGAAATTTCTTCAGGCCCAACGATAAATTAGAAAGCGTCCAACTTGGCGATATCGTGACGCTGACTGTGAAAATGTTTGAACCAATCCTTCAAAAGTCTGCAATTGAAGTTCAGACGGAACTGATTGCTGTTCCATCCATTCGAGTTCATCAGAGTGAACTGCAGCAAGTGATCATGAATTTGCTCAAAAATGCAATGGATGCTTTGGTTGAGAAGCAGCCAAAATTAAGGCAAATCAAAATTCGAGTAGGCCAAAATGAGAATCGCCAAATTCTTGAGGTACAAGATAACGCAGGAGGGATTGACGAAGAAATTATTGATCGAATCTTCGATCCTTACTTTACAACCAAAGGAAAGTTGAATGGAACCGGATTAGGCCTGTACATGTCAAAATTAATTATTGAAGAACATCTCCGCGGGAAACTTTTTGTACAAAATCAAGATAGTGGTGCGAATTTCAGAATTGAGCTACCCTGCTAGATCATCAACCTTGATTTAGATTTGGTAGGAGCTATCAACATGAACAACGACCTGAATGTTTTGGGAGAACCTCTTCAACCCTGCAGCATGAATCCTTTGACAGGATTCTATCGAGATGGTTGTTGTAAGACCGGTGAAGATGACCGTGGGAAACATATTGTCTGTGCCCGGATGACCGAAGACTTTTTGAACTACACCAAAAGTCGTGGAAATGATCTCTCCACTGCCATTCCACAATTTGGATTTCCAGGTTTAAAACCAGGCGATCAATGGTGCCTTTGTGCCTCCCGTTGGAAAGAGGCCTTGGATGCTGGGATGGCTCCACCCGTTCGGCTTCGGGCAACTCATGAAGCCGCCTTAGAGATTGTTTCATTGGACGAACTTCAGCATCACGCTCTTCCAGATGACTGACTGAACAGTGCCTCACCTCCACGAAAAAATTCTCAAACTCTCCCTCAAGCCCAAGCCAAGTCAACCTACCTTTTTACATAAGGTGGAACTCATTGTGAGCCAAATCCCGGCTGGAAAAGTAATGACCTATGGTCAAGTAGCACAATGCATAGGTCAGGGCACAGCTCGACTTGTCGGAATGGCTCTATCTTCTTTACCGACAGGATCTTCGATTCCTTGGCATCGAGTGGTGAACGCCAAGGGTGGTATCAGTCCACGTGCTAATCCCCAAAGCTCACTTGAACAGATCCAACGGCTCCTTGATGAAGGAATCCAATTTAACGGCAACCAAGAGTTGGATCTGAACTCCTATCGCTACAAACCCTAAAACGTTGAGGTAAGATCCAAGTGAACTCCTGGGAGAAGATGAATTGAGGGCATCTATTACTAACTGGGTAAAAGATCTCTGACATCTTTTTGAAAAGATACAGAGTTGACTTTGCAGCGAGCATTGTGAATAAGCTCTCAATTTACTTCTCAAGCATAGTCATTATTAGGAAAAACCATGTCTGGCAGAATCGAAGGAAAGATCGCATTGGTTGTCGGTGCGGCGCAAGGTATTGGTGAAGCAATCGCCAAGCGTTTTGTGGAAGAGGGAGCTAAGGTTGTGATTGCAGATGTGTTGGACGAGATCGGCCAAGCTACAGCCGAACGTCTCGGTGGTACTTATGTCCATACGGACATTTC
>CAJXNF010000292.1 GCA_913056375.1 uncultured Pseudomonadota bacterium
TTCACTGGTCAATCCCAGTTGCAACAGTGCAGCATTGTATTGTTGCAAGCTCAGCTGCTAGGTTTTGAAGCATGATCGTTACAGATTAGATTGTTAGGGAATTATGACTGAATTGATCTTTTCATTGTGTTATTGAGATTCGGGTATTCATGAACACGTATTTTTAACAGACATTTTTTTTCTGAGATAAATTCTCTACTCACTTGCTTATTGTGGCTCAGATGCAAAGAAAGATATCGCTCTCCCAATACTCTAAAGGGATTATCGTAAACAGCGTTTGCACTCATTTCCATGAATCCTCCATATGCAGATTGGATGAAGGACTAACATTCTGCAATGAGTGTGCTTAGCCAAATTAATTATTAAAATACTGATAATATTATTTAAAAATTAAATTTAAATTTACGTGAGAAAAATAAAGCAAGTTCGACAAAAGATTTCTCATGAAATTAGAAATTACTATTTACATCACTAGAAGTAGTTTTTGTGAATTCAAATAATCAAATATCTTTCGCAGACCCATCAACATACAAAAATGACAAATTTAGATTAAGAATTATTTTTGATTTAGATTTATCATTAAACCATTAAAAAAAATTATTTTTATCATAATAATTAAAATTTATTTCTTAGATTATTTTTTTAAATAAATTTTTCATAATTGGTCTGCTTTTTGTCGATTGAACTCTCGTTCTTGTCGAAAGATGAGAGCCAGACGAGCGACTAAATGAACCCATTGGTTGCCTCGGCTGTTTCATGAGGCGAGAAAGCTGATAGCTTTCTTAAATAATTTAACTCCTATTCAAGGAGAACGTATGCCTGAGTTGAGTCCGGACCAGTTTTCGCTGGTCTACAACATGTTCTCTCTGACGATCGCCGCAATGTTCGGCACCTTCGTCTTCTTTGTTCTTGCCAAGGAAAACATTGCGGTCAAGTATCGGCCAGCGATTGTTGTTTCAGGCTTGGTGGTACTGATTGCGGGATACCACTACTTCCGTATTTTCCAAAGCTGGGACGAAGCGTATACCATTGGTGAAAACGGAATGTATGTGGCAACAGGGGTACCCTTCAATGACGCCTATCGCTATGTGGATTGGCTGTTGACAGTACCTCTACTGTTGGTCGAATTGATCGTTGTGTTGGCGTTGCCACGTGAGAAGTCCATGGATCTGCTCGGACGTTTGGTCATTGCGTCTGTCTTAATGATTGCACTGGGCTATCCTGGTGAGGTTTCTGACAGTGGCAGCACTCAGGCGATCTTCTTCGTACTGTCATTCATTCCATTTGTCTACATCCTGAGAACTCTTTGGAAAGAATTGGCGGTTGAAATTGAGCACGAGACTGGTCGTGTGAAAGAACTGGTAGAACAGACCCGTATGGTCCTATTGGTGACCTGGATGTTCTATCCAATCGCGTACCTCTTCAACATTGCAGGAGGAACCGCAGACGCTGAAATTGGTATTCAAGTGGGCTACACCATCGCAGACATTGCTGCGAAGTGTGGATATGGAGTCATGGTTTACTTCATTGCCCGCGAGAAGACTTTGATAGACAGCGCACCCGCCTCAGCAAAGGCTGCCGGCGCGAAAGCCTGATTGATTAATAAGACTGTGAACTGAAATATCAGTTGGCAGTCTGTCACTTGATCGTGAACTTGGGGGATCTAAATGGATTCCCCAATGTTCGAACTAGAGAGCAAAAATGAATTTTACAAATCTACGGGCTTGGTTTGGACTCTTTAACCTGATCTTCTGGGTTGCGTTGGCCTGTGTGGGGTTATTCAGTGAGTGGCCATCAAGTGCATTTCCTGCAGAACCAGCTTCCTTGTTGGTGGAAGTGCAGTGGTGGGCACTGATTGTAATTGCCTATGTGTTGATTATGTTGCCGTTAGATTTGCTGGGAGGCTATGTCATCCCTAAATTAGCTCAGAATAGTCAGCGCAATTTCTCGCAGTTCTGGAGTCGTTTACTTCGTGGAATTTTGGTACATGCAGGCATTCTCCTGATCTCTGGTTTGCTGATCATGGAGATCGGAAAGCTCTATGGGACTTGGGGTGTGATGGGCCTGCTGACATGCATGTCTCTCATCATGCTCCTGCTGCAAGCACCCCTCGCTCGCTGGTTGGTTGGATACAAATTGCACAGTGAAGACCGTGAAAATTTAAGGAATCGTATTGGGGAACTACTCAGTCGGCGCACTGACGTTGTCCGAGAGGAGAATCCTGTTTTTACTGGGGGCATCACGGGGCTGCCCTGGATTGAAAAAACAATCATTCCCTCTCGCTGGTTGGAAATGTCTGAAGACCAACTCCGGGCTCAGATTCTGCGAAGAATGGGAGCTGTTCGCACTCACAGTCGTCATCGTGGAGTACTAGTTGCGATTACCTGGAACCTCTACGGGTTTTGGTCGGCCAGTCTGTTTGCTGGAGCTGGGGTAGAAACGGTCCGTGGTCTGTTCCTGACAAGCATGGCTTTCGTTATTTGGATGTGTTTCGGTCAAATCATTCTTCCCAATTTCAGTAAATCAGGATCTACCGAAGCAGATAAATACGCCACGACCAACGGTGTCGCTGAGATCGATCTGCGAGACGCATTACAGCAGCAGGTCCAGTGGTCTCGGGATGGGCATAGTGAGATGAACTTGATTGAACGTCTTCTTTCTCCGTCCTTGCCATTGAATCAGCGTTTGGAAGCTGTTCAACTTGATTCTGTTGGTTTGCCCGGCGCTTGGGATAGCGCACGCATTGCCCAATTTTTATCTTGGAGCTGCCTTGGCTGGTTCTCTAGAGCTGACTACAATCTTTGTGGTCACCCACAAAATTGGGTACTTCAGTCTGGTGATTAGTGCTGCTACTGACGTGGTCATTCAATCAAGCTGATCACGTCTATTTTCCTCCTCGGACAGCTTCTGCTTGCTACTCCTCCTCCACCTGGTTTCAAACATCGAATTTGCTCTTTTCTATCAAAAAAGTTACTAAAGTTTTATTCAAAGCAGCAATTAGCGTATTCAAGCCCTAAGTGGCTCTAGCTTTGGTAACTCTGATTGGAGACGACATGAAACGAGTAGGATTCATTTTAGGGTTGTTCGCGTTCACGTGCATCCTGATGAACAACACCCTTTGGGCGCGTCAAACACAAATTCAGATCATCGGACAGCTTGGTGCTGAGTCAGGGCAATCTTTTGTGCTGACTCAGAAAATGATGGAAGCAAACGCTACAACCTACACATCCCAGGATCCTAACTTCCCAGACGATGGTCAGAAGGAATTTAAGGGAATCACGATTGAGAAAATCATTGAACTGACCAAGGCCGATGAAAACATTGATGGGGTCACTTTCATTGCCAATAACGTCTATGTCACCTACGAACCAATTGAGCAGATTCGAAAAGATAATGTGATGATCGCTTTTTCCAGCGACGGGAAGCGCATTAAAAAGAATCGGGGTGGACCGTATATGGTGATGCACGAGCAGGTCAGTGATCAGGGTCTATACAACTGGTACATCGACACGGTAATTCTTGGAACCTCCCTCACTCCAGAGTTAACCGTTGTTGAAGGTGGAAATTCCAGAGTGATGGATGCCAAAGCGATTGCAGCTCTCCCTGGAGAACTTTTGAACTATGTCCCTCCAGTTCCCAGAGGGTACCGCAAACCACTCGCTTCGCCAGATCGAGATACCCAAACAGAAGGTGCCTTGCTGCGAGATTTTCTAACTTCCGATAATTTCAATGAGGTTGTACTCACTCCATACGTGGGCAACTCTGTTACTCTGAAGAAAGAAGATTTGAGCAAACCCATCGTTGTTCTTCGCTCCTTCGACAATCAGAAAATCATCTCTGCCTATGGTGGACCTTACAGCGTAGTATTTCCTGTCGCTGAACATCCTGATTTGGCAGGTCGTTTGCCTCAATTCTTATTTTTCCTACAAAAAATTGAGACACGCTGACCTCTTTTCAGTTCATGCTTTTTCAACCAATCCGACTCCGCACGGTGCTCCTCATCTCCTTGGGGAGTGCCTTGCTCCTCTCAAATGCCCTGACTTGGTACATTGGTCAAAAACGCCAGGTTGAGGGTCTCCGCACTGCTTACTTTGAGCGTATCTATTGGATCTCTGAATCACTTGCCGCCAAGACGACAGAGTGGGTGGGCACCTCCAACTGGGCCCAGCTAGAGATCAATTTCACTCTTCTTGATTCACAACCCGAGTTGGTTTATGTCTTCGTTCGCAGCATGGAGAACGAAATTCTTTATGCTTATGACGATAATCTGATTGAAGAGTATGAACCTGAGGTTATTGAGTGGGAACCCTCTCAGACGAAGATTCTTGACACTCGTAATGCACCAAAACGAAGGAACATAACTCAAACAGGTGACTATCAACTCAGGGAACAGATTCTGTTGACTGATGCCCTGATTGATGAGGAGGTCCGGGGAAAAGCTGGAGAAGTTGTTTTTGAAGCTCGTCGCCAGTTGGTTTTTTGGGGAGATCCAGTTGGGGTAATGCACATTGGTTTATCTCAGCATCA
>CAJXNF010000293.1 GCA_913056375.1 uncultured Pseudomonadota bacterium
GTCAAGGGCAATGGAAGCTACGGATCTCGCTCACTCTATATCGGGGGATCAGCGATCCATGAGGGAGTGTTGAAGTTCATGGAAGCGGCAAAGAAACTAGCAGCCGAGAACTTGGAAGCTTCTCCCGAAGATCTCGTCTATCAGGAAGGACGCTTTGAGGTGGTGGGTACCAACGTAGGTATTGGACTCTTCGAGTTGGCACTTCAGCAACCGGAGCAAAAGATTGAGGTTTCTTCCAGCACAACAATCCCCGTGGCAAGTTGGCCGAATGGCGCTCAGGTAGCGGAAGTGGAAGTTGATCCTGAAACGGGGATGGTCAAGATGGTGAGCCTGACAGCGGTAGATGACGTAGGTAATGCTGTCAATCCAATGCTTGTCGCAGGACAGGTTCACGGTGGGATGGCCCAGTCTGTCGGCCAAGCGTTGTTGGAGCGGACTGTCTATGATGACAGTGGGCAGTTCATCAATTCGACTTTCCTAGATTATGCAATGCCTCGAGCTGATGACATGCCACCAATCCAGACCGACTTGTTCCGTGAGCAACCATGTCGCACTAATCCATTAGGCTCCAAGGGTGTTGGTGAGCTAGGGACCGTGGGAGCTACGCCAGCTGTGGTCAATGCCGTACTGGATGCTCTTCGTGAACACGGCATCAAGCACCTGGAAATGCCGCTAACGCCTCAGAGTGTTTGGGCTGCATTGAACAGCTAATTTGCTTAGATCACTTTAGAGCCTTCCTGTGACTATCTGGGAAGGCTCTCTTCAACTAAAGCCTACCGAATCCGTTCTTAGCATTTTGAAGATTGATTTCTCTCGTCCCACTCGCCCCCTAAAGATGAAAAGAATGATTGAATAAATTGTTTGAGACACTTCTAAACTGTCCATTTTAGCGAAGGTTTAGAGAGCACTTGGTTTTCCCAGACGTCAGGATATTTTCATGACAGCGACCACAATTGAACAAGCAGAAACTCAGGCAAACTGGAAGCCCGCTATCCTTGTCAAGGGTGAGACTCCGTATAGCTGGCCCTTCCAGCCCAAGGTTGCGCTGAAGTGGTTGAAAAATTACCTGTTTGGCCCAATTGCGCTGATTCACGCTGGCCTGGGGCTATTCACTTGGTTCTTCCTAACTCCCAGCCTGGCTACCATGCAGAACTTGGTCTGGGATTGGGTTGCTCTCATTTATCTACGGAATGTCGGGTTACTTTTCCTGGTGACAGGTAGCGCTCATTTCTGGCTATATGTGCGTAAGGGGCAAGGATCGGATTTCCAGTTCAACAAGCAGGGTCTGCGAGAAAATGACCCTCGCTTCTGGTTTAAAAATCAGACCTGGGAGAACATGTTCTTTGGGATTGTCAGTGGTTGTGGTATCTGGACATTATACGAGGTGTTGACCTACTGGATGTTTGCCAACGGCTATGTGTTGTTTCCGGTGGAGTGGCTGGAATCGCCGATTTACATCGCTTTCCTCTTCCTGCTGATTCCTCATATCCGGGCTCATCACTTCTACTTCACTCATCGGCTGACGCATTGGAAGCCTCTTTATGATGCCGCCCACTATCTTCATCATAAAAATACCAATACTGGCCCATGGTCTGGTTTGTCGATGCACCCAATCGAGCATCTGCTCTATCTCTCAGGGGTGTTTCTGCATTGGGTGATTCCCTCACATCCGATTCATGCCTGTTTCCATCTGCTCCATGCTGGCATCAGTCCGACTTGGGGACACACGGGCTTCAACAGGATTCAGGTAAATAAACTTAGAATAGACACAAACTACTTCCACTACCTGCATCATCGTTATTTTGAATGTAACTACGGCAACCTTGATATGCCTTGGGACCACCTGTTTGGTACCTTCCATGATGGCTCGCAGGAATCCAAGAAACGAATGGGCGCCCGATTACGAGAACAACGAAAGCGTTGAGGGGGAGTCAGTTTATGAAGCAATCCAATTTTTCGTTGAGGCAGGGACGATCTCGTTCCCATGATGCTCTTCCATTGCAACGCTCAGATATGCCAATGGATTATCTTGTTTCATTGGAAAATTACACTGCTGGTCGCACTATTCGATTACCTGAAAATCTTGGTCCCACCCAGTCATTGCAAGGTTTTGATTCAACATACAGAAACATCATTGACTACATTGTTCGAATCACTTATCGAATTTGGGAAACCAATGACCGTGAGGTAGAGTACATCGGTGAATGTTATTCACTAGACAGCCAGGTTTTCGATGACTACGGACTTCAACTGGGTAACCAAAAGATCATTGCTGATACCCACCATACAACAGCGGCCTTCCCTGATATTATTCTTGATGCTGAAGAAGTAATTTGGGCAGGAAATGACCAAGTTGGGTTTCACACATCCCACCTTACACGCATCAGTGGTACGAATACGGGATCAAGCAGATACGGTAACGCCACTGGCAAAACAGTAAATTTTTTTGTGATTGCGAACTGCGTAGCTCTTCAGAACGATATTTTTCTGGAACATGTGCTTTACAACACCTCTGCAATGCTACAACAGCTTGGGCTTGATCCTTGGGAAGAGGCAGCCAGATTAGCGAAAAATCCTCCTCCCGGTTGGCCTCGTTCTCAGGAGAATTGGGATCAACTGCGTTTAGCGACTTCTCCAGCAATTCCAATTTCACAAGCAGAGCCAATTTCAGGATTTGATCCTGACGCCTTTACTCGTGAAATTCACGATAATGTTTGGAATGGGGATCAGTCAGCAATTCCAAACTCATATGCAGAGAATATGTTCTTCGAGGGCGTGACTGAGCGTACCTTTTCTGGAAGAACCACTTATCGAAATTATGTGAACGAGTTGCGTAGTGTTTTCCCAGACTTACAGTTACAAGTTGATGAGGTCTATTGGATGGGCAATGAATTGGATGGGTGGCTGATTTCAACACGTTGGAGCGCAGAAGGCACTCATCTGGGTGATGGAATTTATCGGAGTCCTACCGGTAGGACTTGTCAGCTTTGGGGAATTACTCAATGGCAGGTTCTCAACGGTGTCATTCAGAAAGAGTGGCAATTGTTCAATGAGCTAGATCTGATGATGCAAATCTTAGCAGCCTAGACCAAATAACGAGAATCCATGATTACTGAAGATCAACGCTTTCAATTCCAGCAGCAGGGATATGTCGTTCTAGAGAAAATTCTGAGTGAATCTGTCCTCGGTTGGCTGCAGGGTCGTTGTGATGAAGCTGTGGATTGGAAAGCCAGTGGGATGCGCTCCTTAGGAATTGAGGAAGAAGGAATCAATCTGCTTGGCAAACGCTATTTTGTCAGTGGTTATAGGCAACAGAACTCAGAACTCGACCGCTTTCTGTTTGGGGATGTGATGGCTGAAATTTCCAAAGGATTGCTTGGCGAGACAGTTTATCTTCACAATGAACAATTTGTAGTCAAAGGGCAGGATCAGCGCAGTCGCTTTGCCTGGCATCAGGATAGTGGCTACTCAGTCTATCGAGGAGGAGCAGAACTGCACCAGCCCTACCTGACCTGTTGGATTGCTCTGGATGACATGTCTGCGCAAAATGGAACCATCTCTGTGCTTTCCTTCGATGAATTTGGAGAGGGTAAGCTGGTAGAGCACTGGTGGGATGAGGATGAAGCCGCGATGGTTGGTTACTCAGGAGAAAAATCAGGCTCGTTGATGGCAGTGCCGGCTGGTTCGATTGTTTGCTTCTCCAGTTTTACCATGCACCGCAGCGGAATGAATCAAACCGAGCGGTTACGCCGGAGCTACATTGTCCAGTATGCTTCAACAGCCTTTGGTTTCCAAAATGATCCCCAAAGACGCTACGCTCCTTCGGGAGGTGTTGATTTCATCAAAGCAAATGAGCGGATGATTCAACCAGAACCGTTGCCCAATTGATTTTTTGAATGATCATCAGTTGGGTGCCTGAGGTGATGTTAAGCTCGTGAGTGAGTGATTTAGAAGACACTGTTAGTACGGTGCAACAGAGCGAGGTAGTACATGAGCCTAGAGTTGCGCACTTCACAGGATGGGGAAGCTTTACCCTTAAAAGCTAATGGATTCTGTGATGAGGTGCACTGAGGTTTTGAGATCATCCGTGCCGTAGCTCGGTGTCGATGATCCCTTGCATTGGGGACAACTTTCTGCCTCCGCCGTTAAAGTCCTCCACTAAAACTTCAATGGAAACTTAATTGCGGAGTTTAAAACTTCTCAGATCCAGCATTTGGACTTCATATGTGAAAAATTGCAAAGCCTCTCAACTTCGATGAGAGGCACCCCTGCGTCTCTGGTTAGCTCTCTGGGAATTTTTCAGCAGTTTCGACCAACTGCAGCGGAAGTAATTTAGATCGGCACTGCAGGAACATTGCATTATAGAAACTCTGACTATTAGAGATGATTTTATTTGTCCGACCGATGAAATTAAGCTAACCCGCTTAATTTAGTACTTAGCAACTTTACCCCAAAGAAATTGAGAAGGACCATACCCAATTCTAGCCGATTCCATCTTAAGTAAGCGAGAATAGTCGATCA
>CAJXNF010000294.1 GCA_913056375.1 uncultured Pseudomonadota bacterium
AGTTTTCTCCCTCCTTGAGACTCAAATCCACATCAATGCATTCTGAACCCATCTTGAATTGATACTGGTTCATGCCTTTACGGCTAACCAGTAGATCTTCCTTGAGGCTTTGCCAACCAGTATCTCTGACGACACATGTAGCCAATAAAGCATCCGGTGGTTGAATTCTACCAAAGGCAAACTGCATCTTCATGGCCATCATCTCAGCAGTATCCTCCAGGCTAACTCCACAATCGATCAACTCTTCAGGGGTGGTCAGACCATAGTTCCCACGATAAATGTATTGGAGTTGAGACTGAACTGCGTTGGCATTGCCAATGAGAATTGGCCGTTCACCCTTGTTGTTTGGGTGATTCGGAATGATTTGACCTTGTTTGTAAAACATCTGCAGAACCGGAAATTCTGCCATGTTTGCCGGCAAGCCATTTTGCAGAAAATTATCCGCAAGCAAAATGGCATTGGGGCCAGTTTCAAAGGTAGCCCCGTTTTCTGTAACCAAACGGATTTTTCCTTTGCTTGTTAGATGCTTCACTGCATCAGCCGGACAACCACAAAGGATACGTAAATCCACTTTGGGTACTTCCAGCCATGAGATGCCTGGTGCCAGTATTTCGTAGATGAGATCAGCCAAAATTGAGACTCTGAATTATTTTCGTTATTATTTTCATTTTCAACTACTGCAAAAACGGTGCGTTCTGCTTCAGGTAAGAGTTAGAAACGAAACATAACGCTAATTCGATCGCAGATTCCATGGACCCAGCATCTGCATTGAATTGGGAAGCTCGGTCGAAAGCTGTTCCGTGATCAACTGATGTTCGAATCAAAGGTAATCCCAAGGTTACATTGACTCCTTTTTCAAAACCAAGAAGTTTGAGAGCAATATGGGATTGGTCATGATAAAGCGCAATCACGGCATCGAATTCGCCCTGACGATGCCTCAAAAAAACGGTGTCTGGTGAAATGGGACCGATACAATTTATGCCTGCCTCTTCCATCAAGTTCAATGCTGGCAGAAGTATTTCTTCCTCTTCATCACCGAAAAGACCTTCCTCACCGGCATGAGGATTCAAACCCGGTAATGCGAGTCTTGGATTTTCAATACCCATTCTTCTTAGGGCATCATGAGTGATTTGAGCAACTTCAAAGATTCGCTTTGGTTGAAGTTGCTCAATTGCATTACGCAAAGAAACATGGGTGCTGACATGAACGGCTCTCAGTCCTTCAACAGTAAGCATCATAATAGGTGGGTTACCGTTGCTTAATGCTGAGAGAATTTCTGTGTGTCCAGGAAAATGATGACCGGCCATATGTAGGGCCGTTTTGCTAATTGGGGCTGTGGTAATTGCATCAATCTGGTTTGCAAGCGCTGCCTCAATTGCCACCTTCAAAAATTGAAAAGAGGACTCTCCCCCCCAAGCACCGACTTGCCCAAGATTCCAGTTCCTACCGGAGTGAACCTTCAAATCCACAATACAGGGCCCAACAGGTAATTCATCCAGATTTTCACACACTCTGAGCTGCAGATTTGAACCAAGTTTGTTGACAACCTGTTCAAGAACCCAGGCATCTCCAAAGATGACTGGATGCCAATCCAGGCATGGATTGAGTTTCGTAAGTGCCTTAACTATGATTTCAGGGCCAATCCCATTAGGATCTCCCATCGTTAGACCAATGATTGGTTTTCTTTTTTCGAGCATAAATTCAAAATGGAATTAAAAAACCGCACAGTGTTAGTTACCGGAGCAGGTGTGCGTCTCGGTCAAGCTATCGCAGTCTCACTTGGCAAACAAGGAATGAAAGTAGCCCTACATTACCACCAGTCTTTGGAGGGGGCAAAAGAAACCTTGGAACTCATCGGTGGAGATTCACAACAGCATGGTTGCTTTCAAGCCGACCTTAGACAAGTATCCGAGATTGAACTATTGATTCAGCAGATTGAAGCACAACTGGGTCAAATTGATGTGCTGATCAACAATGCTGCTGACTTCTTCCCGACACCCATTGGTGAGGTAAGCGAATCAGAATGGGATCACTTGATCTCACTCAACCTGAAGGCACCATTTTTTCTCTCACAATCGGTCGGAACGTCAATGCTCAAGAGAGGTCATGGAAAAATTGTGAACATCGTAGATGTAGCTGCAGAAAGACCCTGGCCTCAGTTTTTGCCCTATTGTGCATCCAAGGCTGGGCTGGTGTCATTGACGAAAGGGTTTGCTAAGGCCCTGGCTCCTGCAGTGCAAGTCAATGCGGTTGCGCCCGGAACAATGCTGCCTCCCCCCGAAAGTAGTTCATTTAGCCAAGATCTAGCCATTGAAAGAAGCTTACTTAAAAAAATGGGGCGGCCTGATGATATTTCTAAGGCAGTCATCTATTTTCTTGAAAATGATTTCGTTACCGGAACCGTATTACCCGTTGATGGCGGAAGAATGCTGGCTTCCTGAACCAATTTGTCTTGCTACACCTAGAATTTTGAAGGAGGATAGTTCTTTAAAATTCTGTTGATTCAGTCACATGGAGTTACCGAATGAAGATTGATGGCAAGCAATTGACCTTCCCCGAATCTATTCCTGTCAAGTATTCAGCAAAACTTATCAAAGAAGTCGATGGTGAAATCACTATCGAAGCAGAAGATGAAGATTCCTACCTGAAAGTTTTCACACCTTTCCGAGGAGTCGCCAAACTCTACGTTTTTGAAAACGAACGTTGGGTTGACGCAGAAACTTCTCAGCCCTTCTCAGGATTTGACCTCTCGGCTCTTGGGCTCGATCAACTTGGTGATCTTGGAAAGGATGAAGAAACTGAACCGCCGAAGATCATCACCTGATTAAAACAAAAACGTTAATTGTTGACCCATTAAGGTTTTGAGATCAACCCTTGGTCAGCAACATCCCTTCTTTTCACATTATTCCCAACTACTCAAAATGACAGAACGGATTCTGAACGCAGACATTGTCCATGAAATGAGAGACTCCTACATGGAGTACGCAATGAGCGTGATTGTAGGGCGCGCTCTTCCAGATGTACGCGATGGCCTCAAGCCTGTCCATCGACGTGTTTTGTTTGCAATGCAGGATCAGGGGAACCATTACAATCGAGCCTATCGAAAATCTGCACGAGTCGTTGGAGATGTGATTGGTAAATATCATCCTCACGGTGATGCAGCGGTGTATGACACAATCGTGCGGCTGACCCAGCCTTTCTCGATGCGATATCAGCTAATTGATGGGCAGGGGAACTTTGGTTCGGTCGATGGGGATGCCCCAGCAGCCATGCGCTACACCGAAATTAGAATGAAGCAGATCGCTCATGAGCTGATGAGTGATCTGGAAAAAGGCACCGTCGATTTCATCCCCAACTACGATGATTCTCAACAAGAGCCGACGGTACTGCCGACTAAGATTCCGAATTTACTGGTCAATGGATCTACCGGTATTGCTGTTGGCATGGCCAGTAATATCCCTCCACACAATCTACGTGAAGTCCTCAACGCCTTCCTCTACTACATTGAAAATCGATATACTGCCTCGCTGCCAGATTTACTGGAATTGCTGCCTGGTCCAGACTTTCCGACCGGCGGGATTATCATGGGCAGAAGGGGGATTTACGATGCCTATATGAACGGGAAAGGAATCATTCGCATTCGTGCCAAGACTCATGTTGAAACTAACAAAGACGGTCGTGAAGCTATCATCGTGACAGAATTACCCTTCATGGTGAACAAGGCCAATCTCCTCGAAAAGATTGCTGAGATGGTGCGGGAAAAAAGATTGGAGGGAATCACAGATTTGAGAGATGAATCTGATCGTAAAGGCATGCGGATGTATATTCAGGTTCGCAGAGGGGATGATCCAAATGTCGTTTTGAGCAATCTATTCAAACACACTGCTCTACAATCGTCTTTTGGAATCACAATGCTTGCGATCGTCGATCGGCAACCTAAAGTCCTATCCCTTGCACAGACACTGGAATTCTTCCTGCGGCATCGAATCGAAGTTGTCACTCGCCGGACCCAATTTGAACTAGACCAAGCCAAGCATCGCCTTCATATTCTTGAAGGCTTGATGACTGCTCTCGAAAATTTAGACGAGGTGATTGAAGCCATTCGCAAGGCTGAGAATGGTCCTGCTGCCCAAGCAGTTTTGATGGCTGATTACGCTCTTTCTCAACGCCAATCCCAAGCAATTTTGGAGATGCGCCTCCAGCGTCTAACAGGGATGGAGCGAGAGAAAATTCGAGATGAACATGAGCAAGTAACCCTGAAAATTGCTGATCTGGAAGATATTCTCCAACGTGAGGAGAGAGTAATCGAAATCATCCAAACGGAAGCAATGGAAATCCGTGATCGTTACGGTGATGAACGACGAACAGAGATTGTTGAAGATGATTCAGACATTGCAATTGAAGATCTGATTACCGAAGAAGATATGGCCGTTACTATATCTCACGAAGGCTACGTGAAACGGACCCCTGTTACCGAATATCGTCTTCAACATAGAGGAGGACGCGGTGTTCA
>CAJXNF010000295.1 GCA_913056375.1 uncultured Pseudomonadota bacterium
TAGGCTTTGAACTGTGGAGTGACAACCGAAAGAATATTTAAAGTTGTACCAGCGTAAGGTTTTCCAGATTTAAGACCATAAGGAAGAATATTTTCAGCCGCAAACACGCTTGAAGCCATTAAGGAGCCACTCAAGAGGGCACAAAAGGTTTTCCACATTTTCACCTCCAAAAATTTATGAAAACAAAAAATGATGAATGCGTATGCAAACATGCACACTAGTGCCCATCTCCTTCTTGAAGGTCAAGCGATTTTTTCTATACTTGATTTTTGGGTTGATTAAGCTTTTATTCGTACAACATAAATTTGCATAGCTATGCAAGCAATTTAAATCTAAGTGTAGGGAATTACGATGATTCAGTATCTGAAAGAAGGGAGAAGTGCAGCAGATGCGAAGGCTGATCAATCAAAAGTTCGCCAGACCGTAGAGCATATTCTTGCAGAGATAGAGTCGCGCGGGGACGCTGCTGTTCGGGAGCTGGCTCAGAGATTTGATGGATGGACTCGTCCAAACTTCCGCCTCAGTCCAGATGAAATTCAAGCTGCTTTAGAGGAGGTACCTGAATCTACCTTAGATGATATTCGCTTTGCCCAGACACAGATTCGTAATTTTGCCCAGATTCAGCGCTCAGCTTTACAAGATGTAGAAGTCGAAACGCTCCCAGGCGTTATTCTTGGCCACAAAAACCTCCCGGTGAACAGTGTTGGCTGTTATGTGCCGGGTGGAAAATATCCTATGGTGGCCTCGGCTCACATGAGCGTGGTCACAGCAAAAGTTGCGGGAGTTCCAAGAATTATTGCATGTGCACCACCCTTTGAGGGCCGCCCACATCCAGCAATCATCGCTGCAATGCATCTCGGTGGAGCTGATGAAATTTATTGTCTTGGCGGAGTACAAGCCGTGGGTTCCATGGCCTTGGGAACAGAATCCATTCAAGCTGTCGATATGTTAGTAGGGCCTGGGAATGCCTTTGTGGCAGAAGCGAAGAGGCAACTTTACGGCAGAGTCGGTATCGATCTTTTCGCTGGTCCCACCGAAACACTGATCATTGCAGATGAAAGCTGTGATGGAGAGCTTTGTGCGGCGGACCTGCTTGGACAAGCAGAGCACGGTCTGAATTCTCCAGCGATCTTGCTTACAAATTCTGAGAAACTAGCCAGAGAGACCATGGAAGAAGTCGAACGACAGCTAAAGATTCTTCCAACTGGTGAAATTGCCGGTCAAGCTTGGCGAGATTTTGGACAAGTAATTGTCTGTGAGAGTTACGATGAAATGGTCACCAAAGCTGATGAAATTGCTTCTGAACACGTACAAGTGATGACAAGGGATCCCAACTTTTTCTTGGAAAGAATGACCAACTATGGAGCTTTATTCCTCGGCAAGGAGACGAATGTCGCCTACGGAGATAAAGTGATCGGAACCAACCACACGCTCCCGACAAACAAGGCAGCTCGCTACACTGGAGGATTGTGGGTTGGTAAATTTCTTAAGACCTGCACCTACCAGTGGGTGAAGACACCTGAGGCGAGTACTCTAATTGGCGAATACTGCTCTAGACTCTGCGCTCTAGAAAACTTTGCAGGCCATAAAGAACAAGCAGACATTCGAGTTCGGCGCTACAAGCAGTGAAACCAACTTAACGGCGTGATCTGTGGCTGAACGAAAAGTGAACGCAACCTCCACACAAGTGGCAAAATTAGCCGGAGTCTCTCAGTCAGCTGTTTCGAGAGCATTCACTCCTGGTGCAAGCATCGCCGAGAGTACCAGAAGGAAGGTTGTGCAGGCTGCCAGGAAGCTTGGCTATCAACCGAATGCGATCGCAAGAAGTCTGAGTACCAAGCGCTCTAAGATTATAGGGATCGTGATCGCTAATGTGACTACCAATCCCTTCTACCCGGAAGTGTTGGATGCCCTAAGTCGCCAATTCCAACAAAGAGGGCAACGAGTAATGCTCTTTGTTGTCACACGTGATCAAAACTTGGACGACATCCTCCCCCAACTTCTAGAATATCGTGTTGATGGAATTCTACTCACAGCGGCGACACTCAGTTCCGCAATGGCTCATGAATGCGCACGCTTGGGTGTTCCAGTAACGTTGTTTAATCGTTCTGTTCCAGATGCCCATGCAAGCTCTTTTTGCTGCGACAATATTGAGGGGGGCCGAATGGCCGCAAGGCTTTTCATGAAATCTGGACATCATCAATTTGCCTTCGTAGCGGGAAGTCATGACACATCCACAAGTCTAGAGCGGGAGAGAGGATTCAGAGAAGAATTGCAAAAACATGGACTGGAACCTTATATCGAAATGGGAAAATTCAGCTATCAAGGTGCATTTGACGCAGCTAGAAGATTAATGAAACTCCCAAAATCACCTGACGCAGTTTTTTGTGCTAATGACATCATGGCAATTGGTGTTTTGGATGCGCTTCGTCATGCCGAGCAGAAAAAAGTGCCTGAAGAAGTATCCGTGATTGGTTTTGATGATATTCCAATGGCCGACTGGCCCAGCTACAATCTAACTACGATCCGGCAACCTATTGAAAGAATGATCGATTCTGCAGTCAATGATCTTCTTGATCGCATAAACCATGACACCATGGCCCCGAAGCAGGAGTTAGTTGCTGGAGATTTAGTGGTCCGTTCTTCCGCAAGGTTACCCTCAGGACTTTCATCTGGTTGGGTAATTTCAACTTCTGAAACCAGAAATGTCTGAGCATTCAGCAATGAAACTCATTGACGCTCACCACCATCTCTGGGAACCACAGGCGTTGCCTTATGGGTGGCTGCGCCAGCTTGGCCAACCAAAGCCATTCGGCGATCCCACGGCGATTCAAAGAAATTATCTTCCTAAAGATTACCTCGACGATGCTGGACAAGCTGAAGACGTTGAGTTGATTTCGACCGTGCATGTTCAGGCGGATGGAGCGCTCCCAAATCCGGTAGCTGAAACTCTTTGGTTGGAAGGCCTCAACTCCACTATCCCTTCTGCGATTGTTGGATTCGCTGACTTGGCAAGTCCTGATTTACCCAAAGTTTTGGAAGGACATGCCCAATCTCCTCGATTCCGTGGTGTTCGTCAAATCATCGGAAAACTGGCTGACCGCCCGGATCTTTCTTTCACTTTAGACGATCTACTTGAAAAGTCTGCTTGGCAAAATGGGTTTTCCCTTTTGAAGGAATTTAATCTGAGTTTCGATCTGCAACTCTATCCTGAACAAATGGAAGGTGCTGCTCAGTTTTTGGTAAAGCATCCGGAAACAAAAGTCGTGATCGATCATGCCGGTTGTCCTTATGACCAAACTGATCAAGGCCTTGAACTTTGGAGAGCGGGGGTAGAACAGCTTTCTCAACTCGAGAACGTGCATGTCAAACTTTCAGGCTTTGGGATGTACAGCAAGGATTGGGATGCTGAAAATACAGAAAGAATTTTTCAAAAGTTATATCAAACTTTTGGAGCAGGGCGCTTGATGTGGGGGAGCAACTTTCCTGTTGATCGACTGATGCAGAGTTATGGACATTGTGTAAAGCAACTTCAGACTTGGTTAGCTTCCCTTTCCAAAGATGAGCAAGAAGATATTGCTTGGCGATCGGCTGCGAAGTTTTATCGGCTGGACTTAGGCAAGTCTCATGGCTGATCTTGAACTAAGAAATATTTGGAAGCGTTGGGGTGATTTTGTCGCTGTCAGGGATTTCAAACTGGAGATCTCCGACCGGGAATTCTTGGTCCTGCTAGGACCTTCAGGTTGTGGCAAAACGACGACAATGAGGATGATCGCTGGGTTAGAAGATCCGACTTCGGGGGAAATTTTCATCGGTGGGAGAAGGGTCAATGACTTGGAGCCCAAGGATCGAGATGTGTCGATGGTCTTCCAGAACTACGGTTTGTATCCAAATCTGAATGTCTACGACAACATCTGTTTTCCGCTCAAGGTCAGAAAAGTTTTGAAGGCAGAGCAGGATCAGCGTGTTCGAAAGGCTGCCGGCATGGTCGAACTCAACGACTTGCTGGACCGACGCCCTGCCGAACTATCTGGTGGTCAACGACAACGGGTTGCTCTGGCTCGCGCCATTGTTCGGGAACCCAATGTCTTTCTGATGGACGAACCACTCTCCAATCTGGATGCCAAGCTGAGGATCTCGACCCGGGCTCAGATCAAAAACCTCCAATATGAGCTACAGGTCACCACAGTTTACGTAACTCACGACCAAACAGAAGCAATGACTCTCGCTGACCGAGTCGTTGTGATGAACCACGGAGAAATTCAACAAGTTGGGTCTCCCTTGGAGATTTACGATCGGCCCCAGAATGTTTTTGTTGCAGGTTTCATTGGAAGCCCTCCGATGAACCTGATCGAGGGGAGCATTCAGGACGGCCAATTCGTTTGTGAACTGAACAAAGGTTTTCCAATATCGGGACCTGAAGGCCCGATAACACTTGGTTTTCGTGCAGAGGATGCCGAAATCGTCTCGGAAGGT
>CAJXNF010000296.1 GCA_913056375.1 uncultured Pseudomonadota bacterium
AAACTATGGCTCCAGATACCCAACATGTGTCCAAACTCGTGTGTGGCAACCGCAGTTGTTGTTGTTTGATCCTGGCCCTTGAGCATATAGATTTCTTTTTCCGTGGTGGCTTGCCCTAACACATAAGGACTTCCAGCTTTTGCCAGCATCTGTGTGGAGTTGAGCCAATAAACCTTCACATCAGGTGAGCTTGTGCTGAAAGAGACGCTGATACCAATTTCATTGAGTGTGTTAGCCCAAGCGTTTACGCCCGTTTCAAACCAACTGAGTTCATTAGTACTTCCACCCAGTGAATAAGTGGCATTTGTCGCATCTTTATCGATCACAATCGAACTGTTTTTCCCCCAATGGAAGATATATCGGTTCGTGACCGGGTAGTAGTCCTTGGCAGTAGTGTAAGACTCTGAATCACCGCAACCAAAGAGCAATAGTCCCGAACCTCCAACCAAAAGATTTCGGCGAGTCAAGGGGCACATTTAATTCCTAGAAGCGATAGGTTAGAGTCGTCAACAAAGCTAATCCCCCCAGGTCAAAATTCTGTGTTTCCTGGACGCTCTTTGCATTGTGGCCCGGTCTGATATCACTCGAATCAATCTCATTTTGAGCGATGATGTAGCGAGCTCCCACAGACCACTGCAATCTGCTATTGAATACATGATAAAGTCCTTGCAGGATCCCTGTGGTTCCTAAGGTTTCAGAAGTTCTGGTGCCAAGTTGATCTTTGATATTTTCGGTGGTTATGTATGAACTACGATAACCGTAGAAAGTTCTGCTCAAGTTATTGACTCCACCGCCAACCGACCATTCCCAATTCCCACGGTATGAGGAGAGCAGCAGCAGCAGGGTTTGTAAATCCAAAGTATTCTCCTGCTTTTCTCCATTCAATGTTTGATAACGGATTCTTCCGCTCGTCGATGAGTATTCCAGGCCAATCCCTGTGCCAGAAGTCCGTAAGAAAGTTACACCAACTAAATAGCCATCTAAGCGGATGCCTGCTGCTCCATATCGATCTTTGAGATACTTATTGTATCCTTCGTTGGATCGAAGTTCTTGTGTAGAATACCCGTAACGCCAGAGCGAATCACCCCACGCCTGATCAGTAGCTACAATCAGAAGCGCAGGTGCAAGCAGCAGACAGACAAAATTATATTTCATGGTCTCAGAGTACGGTGGCACCGAGTTTTTCAAACGGTGCCAGATGCCTAAATGGTAGTCAGCTAGGGCCTTGCAATAAATGTAGACATCAACGCGAAAAAGCAGAACCTTGAGGGGCATGCTTCTCGCATCTTACATCACAAATTTAACTTCTTCAGTTCTGAAACGCGATCAGATGAAATTTAAACCAACCTTCTTTCTACCAATTCTAACCATCTGCGGATTGCTGCTCTGTGGCGGATTCTGGATTGGTGATTCATGGTGGGAAAAGTTGGTGAATGCTGCTGGATCCGGAGTTCAGCCCGTTCAGGCGGCAGCTAATTTGGGTGAAGAAACAAAAATCTCCTACCGTATTCAAGTGCGTGATGCAGATCAACTGCCCTTGGAGCGAGCGTTTGTTTCCTTGCAGAGCTATCCAGAATATCAGTGGTTCACCAATCAACTCGGGGAAGTGACTCTGCGTGTTGAGCCAACCTCACAGCACGTGACGATTGTGGCCAATGGATTCATTACCCAGACCTTTGCCCTTCCTATGGTAGACGGTCGTGACGAAGTGATCGTCAGTTATCAGTTGAAGCCCAACCCTTTGCTTGCGCAATCAAGCCGCTAGCTACTCTTGGGGATCGCCTGTAGGCAGATCAAATCTCCAGTTCCTCTGCTTTCCAACCAACAATCGTCCGTCACCGCTGGAATCATCCAGCCTTCTTCGTGTCGAACCGTCCCACAACTCTCACCACCAACTAACAACTGCCCATATCCTTCTACACCGATCAATAGTTGGTAGTTTCCTTTCCCTTCAAGTTTGATACGTTGCCCAACTGGGACAAAAAGTCGGAAGGCATCAAAGTCCGGAAAGTCGACCACTCGTTCACAACGAACTCCATCCTGTTGCCAGATCAGCTCGGGTTGTGGGGGTTGATATACTTCGGGTTTCATCCCAGCAAGGGCTTCTTCAGTATTCCAATGATCTTGGGTCAATACCTTCTGGCCAAACATCACGATCATCCGTTCATAGTGGGGAGTCTGAAATTCAATCACTCTCACTCCGTGTTGCAGAGAGTGCATTTGCCAGGTTGGGAAAGACACCACATCCCCGACACGCACTGGACATGAGCCAACGTAAGCCTCTGCTGCAAGCCGTAGTTTGGTTTCTTCTTGCTGAAGATGTTCTGGGATGGTTGAAAGCAATTCCTGCATTTCTTCCGGACTAAGCGCTTGATTCAATCCATAACCACGTTGGCTTCTTTCTTGGTCTAAGCGTTCATCCAGCTTTCTACGCAAAGTTTCATAGTTTTGAATGGCTCTGCTGAAGTCTTTTCGATACGCAGACCACCAATCGTCACCATGTTGTTGCTGGTAAGTTTTCAGGAGTTCCGGGTGCAGTCCGGCTCTGACTTGTCCGACTCCATCTGGCCAGGCCGTTTCATCAATCGCTGTAACAATGTAGACTTCCCATTTTTCCTGATGTAATTCCAGATACAGATCCCCTAAGATAATTTCTGGGACTGGATTCAGGGTTTTCAACAAGATGAGCGGAGGTTCCTGGTGAGCCAGCAAAGACTCTGGAAAAAGATTCAGTGCGTACGGCAACTCAGTTGAACCCTGTTCATCAATGAAGCTGGTCACCCCTCTTTGCTCGACACCCGTGTACCACCCTTCATAGCCCCAGGGCTTGGGAATCCTTAGCTCTTGAAGTTTCAGTGGCAAATGCGGGCTCTGTAGGACAGCTTGATGAGCCATGGCGATGGTTTCCAACTGGGAGTTCCCAAGCAGTTGCTGCTGAATTGCAATGGGGTCTGCCATTGTTTTCCATACACATCCTCTAATATTGTCTTGCTGGATTTCTAGAAGTTCTTGGTAGGCGCATGCTGGTTTTTCAGGTAACCATTCGGCAACCAGACTTCTCGTACGTAAGACAAAGAGCGTCTCTGATTCCTGGATCTCCTGCTGTATCCAACGACAAAGTGTCTCTGCTGAGATATCTTGCTGAAGAGGGTGTCCATTGGGGATGTGCAGGAGCCAACTGTCGGGCTCCAAAGGAAGACTAGTGCCACGTAAGGCCCGCCATGCTTCACGAAAGGCAATCACATCCATGCAAATCTCCTTGTGTGCGAGAGGATTGGTTTTCTGTATCTAGGTGGCTTCTTTGCCACATCTATTCCATGAGTCCATGCTACTTCAGACACTATTAGGAGGATTAGTCCAGGGCTGTATCTACAGTCTAATTGCCTTGGGTTTTGTCCTGATTTATCGTGCAACTCGGCAAATCAACTTCGCTCAAGGGGATCTGCTCATGCTGGGTGCTTACCTTGGCATGCAACTCCAACTATGGGGAGTTCCTTGGTCAGGTGCGTTACTGCTCAGCCTGCTGCTACTATTTCTGTGTGGTTCGCTGCTACAGCTAGGACTACTGTCCCCTTTACCAAGAGAGAACCCGATCTCTGTGATTCTACTGACGTTGGGACTGGGCTTTGTTCTACGCTCTCTTGCAACCATGCTCTGGGGTCCTGCACCGCTTTCCTTTCCGAATCCTTATGAACAACAGTTGTTTACGTGGCAAGTTTTAGTGCTCAGTGGTGCTCAGCTTAGCGTATTGATGGGCAGCCTGATCGCCTGGTTGGCGATATGGTGGCTGCTCTATCGCAGCAGGATAGGATTAGGTTTTCGAGCGCTGGCACAAGATTACTGGATGGCACAGGCTTCTGGAGTGTCCTGCAAACGTATGGAAGCCTTGGTTTGGGGGCTGAGCGCAACCCTCGCAGCTTTAGGAGGGATACTGTTAGCTCCGCTTTCATTGGTTCATCCTGAGTTGGGCTGGTTGAGTATTAAGGCCTTTGCTGCCGCTGTTCTGTTTGGCTTTGGGAATGTCACAGGTGCTGTTTTTGGTGGCTTACTGCTTGGAATCACGGAACAATTTTCTGCGACCTGGTTCCCTGATATCTCAAGAGATTTAGTCAGTTACTTAATTTTACTGTTCTGGCTGTGGTTAAGAGGTTCTAACAGAATCGGTTCAGCAGCAATTATGTTCTCAGGAAAATCGTGAAGCGATTGGGCTCGTTCATTGGCTTTGCGTGCCTGCTAACTATTCCATGGTGGGTGTCTTCCTTTTGGCTTTCCGAAGCTCAAACATGGCTAACCTATACGCTCGCTGGACTGAGCCTGAAGCTTCTATCCAAGGAGGTGGGTCTGATCAGCTTGGGCCATTCAGCTTGGCTGGCAATTGGTGCTTATGGTAGTGCGCTAACACTCCAAGTTGGCGGAGCATGGTGGCTTTCTCTATTGGTTGGGGTCTCTCTTGGTGCAATGAGTGG
>CAJXNF010000297.1 GCA_913056375.1 uncultured Pseudomonadota bacterium
AAGCTAGACAGGCAGCTATTGAACTCGAAGTTCAACCAACGACTGAAACAGCACATCAGTCTTCAAATTTGAAACTCCCGAAGATTTCTCTTCTTACCTTCTCAGGAAATTATAGAGAATGGGTGCCATTTATCGATCTCTTCTGCAGCACAGTGGACTCCAATAGATCGCTCAGTGACATCCAGAAGCTGCAGCACTTGAAAACGTCGCTCAAGGATGAACCTTCACGACTACTTTCCCATCTGCCTGCCACAAATGCAAACTATCAGGTTGCCGTGCAACTCTTAACTGATAGATACGAAAATAAGCGTGTGATTGCTCATGCTCATCTTGAAGCCATTTTCGAGTTCAAGCCCATGAAATGTGAATCAGCTGATCAGCTACGCAAGTTAGTGAGCATTTATATTGAAAACACCATGGCTCTTGAGGCTATGGGGTTAGATGTGGATTCTGCAGATTACATCTGGGTATATCACATCGCAAACAAACTCGACACTGAAACTAGACGACAATGGGAGCTTAAGACATCTGGCAATGGCTTCCAGACAATGGATTCCCTGAAGCAATTCCTCGAGGAACGCGCTAGAGCACTGGACTTTTCATCTTCAAAGGATAGTTCCAAGGTCTTCCGTCACGACAAAGCTGACAAGAAACAATTACAACAGATTTACTACTCGCAGTCAGAGGCGCCGCAAGCATGTCCAAAATGTGGAGCTCAGCACAGCATCTACTCCTGCGATGCATTCCGAGCCCTAAACCTCGATAGTAAGTTGGAATTTGTTAAAAACAAGCGGTTATGCTTCAATTGCCTCAAGCCTGATCATAGCATAAAAGACTGTCCGTCGAAAAGTACTTGTCGTACTTGGAAAAAACGACACCATACGCTGCTCCATAGACAACCAGTCCAATCACAGTCGGAGGTAGCGACCCAATCTTGTTTGGGTCATCAGGGAGCCACTTTGTTACAGACAGCATTGCTCCCTACCGCGATAGTTCAAGTGAAAACGGGCTCCAACACAACGAAACCCATTCGGGCGCTACTAGACAGCGGTTCCCAGATCACATGCATCACAAGCAAATGCAGGGATCGCTTAGGCTTGAAATCCAGACAGGCTGACATTCAAATATCTGGCATTGGTGGGAAATTTTCAGCAACATCAGGATCAGTCGTAAAGTTGCAGTTGATTCCACCATTCCAAGATGCGATCACAACAACAGCTGTTGTATTAGATCGCGTAGCAAAGCAGCTACCAAGTTACACAATTCAGGAAGTTGATTTTGGTGCTTTCAAGGGATTGGAGTGGGCAGACCCAAACTTTGCTACTCCAGGAGAAATCGATATGATCCTGGGATGTGACGTGTATGAACAAGTGGTTGGAACTGAAAAGCGAAGTCTTACCAAGCAATTGTTCGCTCGGAACACGGCATTCGGCTGGATTATATCTGGAGTAGTGCCAGAAAAAAATGATATCACAGTTCAGACATTCCATGTTAGTTTAGACAATCAATTGACAAAATTTTGGGAGATAGAGGAACTTCCCCAAGTGAAGCATCTCACTTCTGAAGAGGAAGCATGCGAGCAGCATTTTATCGAGAATACAGAATTGATCGATAACCGGTTCATGGTTCGACTGCCTTTCAAGAAGTCAGTCACTCTGGGCGACAGCCTGGATCAAGCAACAAGGAGATTTCAATATCTCGAGAAACGCCTCGATTCAAAACTTGATCTACGTCGTAGATATCAGGACTTCATTCACGAGTTCTTAAAACTAGAACACATGGAAGAAATTCCCACGGATCAAGTAGGCTGTCCAGCAAACAAGTGTTACTACCTTCCTCATCATTGCGTTTTCAAGGAAGATTCTACGACCACCAAACTCAGGGTAGTTTTTGACGGATCGGCGAAAACTAAAACAGGTGTTTCAATCAAAGACGCTCTGATGGTAGGACCTGTTGTGCAAGATGATTTATTCTCCATCATAAATCGATTCCAATTCTTCAAGATTGCTCTTTCAGCGGACATTGAGAAAATGTACTGACAAGTCGGATTGGAGGCTGAGAAAAGAAACTTTCACAGAATACTTTGGAGAGACGAGTCGACTTCTGAACTGAAATACCTGCGAATGTTACGAGTTATTTATGGAGTGTCTTGCTCAGCGCACTTGTCAACCAGATGCCTTCTGGAAATTGCAATTAAAACCCCACTTCCTCACGTCGCTGCTGCCTTAAGACATGCATTTTATGTGGATGACTTCCTTGGTGGGGCAGATTCAAAGGAATCAGCGCAAAAACTGATCAAGGACTTGCGTGGAGAATTGAACAGGCATGGTTTTCCTCTCCGCAAATGGGCGTCCAGTGATCCCGACTTGATTAGAAACATGCCGAATGATCTTCGCGCTGAAAATGATGACTTGAATTTTTTCTCTTAAAATTACAATGTCAAGGCTCTCGGCATATCATGGAAACTCAATAAAGACATCTTTGTATTCAAATGTTATTTGGACCCCATTGATCCGCTCACCAAGCACAGCTTGTTATCAGCTATCTCAAAATTGTTCGATCCCTTGGGCTGGCTTGCACCTGTTGTCATTCTCTTCGAAGTCCTCATGCAGCAAACTTGGGTGCGAGGCCTTGACTGGGACGATCCGTTGCCAAAGGATATTGAAACTATATGGATAGAGCTGAGCTTAGATCTTCCTGCCATTCGCAGTATGCAAATTGCTAGGCCAATTGTTACCGGTAAGATGGCTGATCTCCAACTTCATGTCTTTGCTGATGCTTCCGAGAAGGCATACACAGCTGTGATTTTTTCGCGACCCACAGATACACTTGGCAACGTTTCAGTATCCATACTAGCCTCGAAGGTACGGGTAGCGCCGGTAAGAACTGTATCCCTACCTAGACTTGAGCTATGTGGAGCAGAACTCGCATCAATGTTAGCATCAACTTTCGTCAAGATCTTGGAAGTGACCGAAATTCACTCATCTCTTCATGCTTGGACGGATTCAACAATCGTCTTGCATTGGCTCTCTCAGCTACCCAAAACTTGGACCACTTTCGTTGCAAATCGTGTTTCAGCCATTCAAGCAGTACTTCCTGTTCCCTCGGCTGATAATCCAGCTGACTTAGCTTCCCGTGGTTGCAAGGCCACGCAATTATCTCAAACGGAACTCTGGTGGAGTGGACCGACGTGGTTAGCTGATACATCGGAAAATTGGCCACATAGTTCCATTGACAAAGATGTGATAGACGATCTACCTGAAAAACGTGTAAAGCCTCAATCTCTACATGTCGATTCCATGACTCCTGATTTTCAGACGAACAACGCGTTTTCCAAACTGGTTGATGTCAAAGCATACAGTAGCTTAAAAAGTTTATTCGAATTCTGGTGTATGAAAATCACTTCATTAAGCGAGTGCGGAGAGAAGGGGAGAATCCGATGATCCACTTCAGTCAGAGATATTGAAGGAAGCAAAATTCCTGCTATGTCGAATGGATCAACAAGAAAACTTCAAAGATGAGCTTGCACTTTTGGGGAAGGATGAGCCGTTGGAAAGGAGAAGTAAACTTCACAGCTCAGCACCATTCTTGAATCGCGACTACAACCTCATTCGTGTTGGGGGAAGGCTTGCTCAATCTCCATACAATGAAGGCAAGAAGTTTCCAGTCCTCATTTCAAAAGATTCTCCGTTAGCTCTTCTCTTAGTTCATCATTATCATGAAGTTTCCCTTCATGGTGGGGAGCAATTAACCCTGAATCTCATTCGACAAGAGTTTTGGATCGTCAATGCAAAACCACTGGTCAATCGGGTAATACGAAAAGGCATTAGATGCTATCGATTCAATACATCCCCACCGACTCAACTAATGGCAGATCTCCCTGCTGATAGAGTCACACCGTCTCGCCCGTTCCACAATAGCGGGATTGACTTCGCAGGACCATTTTCGGTGAAAAGTGGAGACAATGAAACCAAGAAAGTGTATGTTGCTTTATTCATATGTATGAGTACCAAAGCTATTCACATGGAGTTGGTTTCAAGCCTTACCAAAGATGACTGCATCTTAGCTCTACACAGGTTCATCGCTCGACGAAAGATGCCAGCACGGATCAAAACTGACAACGGAACCAACTTTTTGGGAGCCAGAAGTGATCTTCTAAAACTGAGGGCAATTTTGGACAAAAACGACAAAGAGAAATCAAGTAGAGCCAACCTCCAGGAAAAAGTTCAAAAATCAAAAATTGTCAACCATTACCTACTGAAAGACTTCAGAACTCCCTTGATCAAAAACAATAATAGTACTATAATTTTCTCTCACAAACTGTTTTCCAGTAGCCATCGCCGTGTTTGAGAGGAGCTTACCTTTTTCGAACTGCGAACAATCATAGGCGAACAGGTTTGACCAGAATGACCTGGTTTCATTAGAGGTGCAACAACAGTAAAAACTTGTCCAAA
>CAJXNF010000298.1 GCA_913056375.1 uncultured Pseudomonadota bacterium
TTCCGTAGTCGTCTCAAGGAAGATAAGTCCGCGACGGAACAAATGGATGCGAAGCACCAGGAGTTCGGTAAGAAGCTACAGGAAACTCTTGAATTCGCTCGCAACCTGATACAGGGTGCCTCCCTCCATCGCAAGAAACTGGATCGTGTGATCAAGCACAATCTAGAGAGTTGGAAATTAGGTCGTCTCTCTGTGCTGACCCGCAACGTCCTTCGCCTGGCAGTGTATGAGATGCTTTTTCAAGCGAACGAAGTACCACATCGGGTTGTGATCAATGAGGCATTGGAATTGACAGACTCCTTCATTGACGAAAAGACCAAGAGCTTCGTGAATAGTGTTCTCCAGAAGGTCTACGACCGGCAGCGCCAGCCTCAGGTCGACTCCACTCAAACACCTCCCATAGAAACCACACTGGAATCCGCAGAACCAAATTCCTGAACTCTGCATGCTGTCTGAATTTTCTGCTCTGCGCACGGATCTCTACCAGATCACCATGGCTTACGGCTACTGGAAGAGTGGTCTGCAAAATCGAGAAGGCGTCTTCCATATGGTTTTTCGTACCGCTCCTTTCAAGGGTGGGTTCACGATTGCCTGTGGCTTGGAGGACGTGGTGCACTATCTCAGAGATTTTCGCTTCACCGACTCTGACCTGGCCTATCTGGCAACTCTAGAGGGCAGTGATGGCAAGCCGTTGTTTGAAAAGCCGTTTCTGAAGTACCTCGAGGAGATGGAGCTGGTCTGTGATCTGGATGCGGTTCCCGAGGGAACGGTGGTCTTCCCATATGAGCCCTTGTTGCGTGTTCAGGGACCGTTGATTCAGTGTCAGTTGCTGGAGTCCCACATTCTCAATGTCGTTAATTTCCAGACACTGATCGCTACAAAAGCAGCACGCATCTGTATTGCGACAAAGGGCAAGCCTGTACTGGAATTTGGACTGCGCCGCGCACAAGGATCGGATGGCGCCCTGGCTGCCAGTCGAGCAGCCTATGTCGGTGGATGTGTGGCAACATCGAATGTTCTTGCTGGAAAGCATTACGGGATCCCAGTTCGAGGCACGATGGGGCACAGTTGGGTCATGTCCTTCGATAATGAACGCGAAGCCTTTGCGACCTACGCCAAGGTGATGCCCAATAACACAGTGTTGCTAGTCGATACCTATTCAACTTTGCGAGGGGTTCAGAACGCAATTGAAGTTGGGCGAGAGCTACGAGCGCAAGGCCATGAATTAGCTGGAATTCGACTCGATTCAGGAGACCTGGCTTACCTCAGTGTGGAAGCTCGGCGAATGCTTGATGAGAACGGGTTTCAGGAAACGAAGATACTAGCCAGTAACGACTTGGATGAATTTGTTGTGGATTCTCTGCAACTCCAACAAGCCCAGATCGATGCCTGGGGAATTGGCACTAAGCTCGTCACCGCTTATGATCAGCCGGCGCTTGATGGTGTCTACAAGATGGGAGCAATTCGAGATCCAGGTAAAGACTGGCAATATAAGATCAAGATTGCTGAGCAATCAAACAAACTGACCACTCCGGGCATTCAGCAAGTCAGAAGATATCGACAGAACGGACACTACGCTGCTGATATGATCTACGATGTGCAGCAAGGATTCGACATCCCCTGTACAATGGTGGATCCCTTCGACATCACCCGCCAGCGACATTTTGAGTCTGATGCAAACTGGGAAGACCTGTTGCAGCCAGTATTCCGGCAAGGGAAAGCCGTCCAGGAGTTGCCGTCCTTGAACAGTATTCGTGAGCGAGTACAGTCCCAGCTGAAGGGCTTCCATAGCGCAGTACTACGTACTGTCAACCCCCATGAATACCCAGTGGGCATGGAACGTGGGCTCTTCAACTTACGCACTAAGCTCGCCCTGGAAGTTCGCAACCAGTCTCGACATGCGAACTGAAAATGGATGATCTGCGACCTCTGCTCCGTTGGGTTCAACGGTGTCACGATCATCAGTTGAAGCAATTTCGACCTTTCTATGTTGCCGGATACAAAGTTGGTTGGATTCGCCCAGAAGATCTCCCTCTGTTTGAACAGTCTCCAGCACTCTTTGCTGTTGAATCAGAGCATGTCACATTGCTGGGTGAACCATCGTCACCGAAAGAAAGGTCGGCACGGCTGGATGCAGTCCTGCGAGAATGGCGAGATCAAGGACATATCACTGGCTGGAGGGATGAGCATTACCTGATCAGCAATGATGAGGGAACTCCCCTGTTCAGTGTGGAGCGAAGTGCAACGGCCTTGCTGGGAGTGCTGAACCTTGGTGTTCATCTCAATGGCTTTGTGAAGCGTACTGATGGAATCTGGCTTTGGATGGCTCGACGTGCCAGGAACCGACCACGCTATCCTGGCAAGTTGGATCAAATGGTTGCTGGAGGGATGACTGCCTACCAGAGCCCTCAGCAGGTTATGAAGCGAGAATGCCAGGAAGAAGCCGGAGTCCCCATGACACTGGCAGAGACGCTAAAATCTGTGGGACTAGTGACGCTATGCCATCACAACTCCAAGGGACAGTTGAGGCGTGAAATTCTCTATACCTACGATTTGGAACTTCCAGAAACTTTTCAACCCTGTAATCAGGACGGAGAAGTGGAAGAATTCCAACTGATGCCGATTGCTGAGGTGGTGCGTCTGGTAGCAGAAACAGATGAAATCAAGACCAACTGCAACCTGGTAGTCTTGGACTTTCTAGTGCGACATGGTGTCCTTCATGCGGATCAAGCCTACTATGCCGAATTAGTCGAGGGACTGCGCCGTAGCCCTACTCCAGCTTGAACCAAGACCTTCTTCCTCATTGGCTGGGAGTCTTTCCTCTTGCGTCCCGCCGAACTCACAGGTCACAATAGCCTTTATTTTCTCTAACCAATCTTTCGAGAATTGCCATGCTTGCCGACCAAACGATTGCCAAAGTGCTGGAACATGGTCTCCGCCAAGGAGCCGACTTTGCCGAAGTATTCATCGAGGACTCAGTTTCCCGTTCATTGGATCTGCTGGATCGTAAGATCGATCAGATCAATTCGGGGAATTCGTATGGCATCGGAATCCGCCTATTGTTTGGTCATGAGTCCTGCTATGGCTACAGCTCTGATCCAGATCCAGCCGGTCTGCTGCAATTGACAGAAAATCTGGCGCGCTCCAAGCGTGGAGAAGGGCGGGTCACTCCAAAAGATTTGCGACGGGCTCCGGTCAACGACCAGCACCGAATTCGATTGAGCCCTGAAAAAGTGGGCAAGACGGATCGAGTCGAGTTGCTCCGCCGCTTGGACCAGTTGACACGCAGCCATGGAGAAGCGATTCGGCAGGTCAGTGCTTCGATTGTTGAGAAGAAGCGTTCGATGTTGATCGCCAACAGTGAGGGGCTATTCCGAGAAGACAGCCGACAATATATGCGAGTTCGCTTGTCTGCGATTGCCGATACTGGAGATGGACCCCAGGGTGGTGCTGAGTCACCAGGAGTGCTGGGAGGCTATGAATTTCTGGAAGAAGTCGATCTGGAGAAGCTGGCCCGAGAGGCAGCCGAAACAGCACTGCGCATGGCTGGTGCAGGTTACATCGATGGAGGCGTCATGCCGGTTGTAATGGGCAACGGGTTTGGTGGTGTGATCTTCCATGAAGCTTGCGGACATCCGCTGGAAACAGAAGCTATTCGCAAGAATGCCTCACCGTTCACGGGTAAGCTAGGCCAGTCAATCGCCAGTCCAGTGTTGACAGCTGTGGATGATGGCACGATTGCCAACGCCTGGGGCTCGCTGAATATTGATGATGAAGGCAACGAAGCGCAGCGAACGGTGTTGATCAAGGATGGGGTGCTTCAGCAGTACCTCAGTGATCGAGTGGGCGCAGCCCAGGTGGGTGTTCCTCAAACAGGTTCTTCGAGAAGAGAATCTTACAAGTATGCGCCGGTTTCTCGAATGCGGAATACCTACATTGACAAGGGTCCGGACAAGATTGAGGACATCATCCGTTCCGTCGATCATGGGCTCTATGCCAAGAAACTGGGTGGTGGTTCTGTCGATCCGGGAACAGGTGAATTCAACTTTGCAGTGCAGGAAGGCTACATCATCCGCAAGGGAAAGGTAGCAGAGCCAGTTCGTGGAGCAACCTTGATTGGCAAGGGTTACGAAGTGCTCCCCAAGATTTCGATGATTGCTGATGATCTGGAGTTAGCCGCAGGTATCTGTGGTGCTTCTAGTGGGATGGTTCCGACCACAGTCGGTCAGCCTACCCTCAAGATCGATTCGATCCTTGTAGGAGGGCGCTGATGCAACCGGAAGCGGCCATTGAACATGTTCTGGGCCTTGCTCGGCAAAGTGGTTTGGCAGAAGTAGATGTTCTCGTGGAGCGTGGAGAATCACTGGGCTTGAAGATCCGTGATGCAAAGGTCGAGAAGGTCGATCAATCGACGAGCTTGGGCCTAGGTGTGCGAGTCTTG